>JBHELM010000019.1:0-4562 GCA_046352715.1 Thermoplasmatota archaeon
GCAACTGCTTCGGCTCCAGCAGCACACCCCCCTGCCACCTCACATGACCGCGAAACTTCTCGCCCTCTTTTTCCTCCTGCTCCTGCTTGCGGGATGCAGCGAGAAGCAGCAAGAGCGGCGTGGACCGACATGGGACTTGACTACACATCGGACTACGATGGGCCCGCCCGTGGCGATGACAACGACCTATACGTGAAAATTGAGCAACCGGCGGGTCCTATCGGAGAATTGGATTATCTCCACATCAACAGTCCAACCCCGTCCGGGAGAAGCGGGGGTATCATTTTCGGGTGCCCAGCCCATTCCAAAGAATGGGAAGGGACACCTTGGTGGCTTCAAGCCACTCTCTACGACGAAAAAGGAACAGGGCTCATCAATCAACAGAGCTGGAGCGCGGATTGCGCGCAGTACTGGTTGCACATCGGCAAGGACGGTGCTATGACTCTCCAACCCGGACGCTCGCCTGACATTCCGACGGAGCGTCATGGCGTTCCTGGCCTGGATGCTTGGGCGTTGGTAGCGGGCATCGTCCTTTCCGCTCTGGTTGCAATTTCACGCAGGCGCCTGCGTCAACATTGACGAGAATCTTCGTCTTCCCCCCATTTGCCAATCCTGACGTGGTGAACATGAGCCTACGAGTGCGCTTCCGTGATTTTGTGTCCTTCCTGCGGCGTCCGCCATCGACGTTGACAGGTGACCGACTGTTGGTCGCCCAGCTTCTTCGCATCCTCGGCTGGGCGCTGCTTGGCAGCCTAATCTATGGGGCCGTGGGAACAGCCATGTTCGCCTTGATGCACTTGGTGGCGCCCAACAGCTTCCACTTCGGGGCAACGAGCATCTGGCTTCCCGTCGTCCTTGCCGCCGTCGCCGCAAGCCTGGTGGGTCGGCTGGGTCAAGCGCTCCTGGGAGGCCAGTCAAGACTCGCACGGGCACCGTGTTCTTCTTTTGTCCATCGCAGGACTGGTCTTGGGCGCCTACAGCATCATCGACACCCTTGCGACCCGCCGCACTCCAACCTTCTCCACCCTGCTCGGCCTTGCCCTTGATGCCTTGTTCGTCAGCCTGCTTGTCTTCAGCCAACGGGCCATCCGCTAGGCGGATTCGGGCTGACTGTGATCCTAGTGTGGGCGGCATCCGTCTGGCGTCGGCGCTAGAGGCGCGGGGCGCAGCTTTGCTCCTTGCTCCGGCTGCGCCGGAGGCTGCGTCGCTCCGGCGGATGGCCCTGCGGGCCGGTCTTCAGCGCCAAGGACGGGGTGCCTGGCTGGCTTTCCTGCGCTCAAACGTCGAAGGTGGCCCAGATGCAGTAGCCGTGAAACTTGCCCCACAAAACATCTGCCAACCTTGACCGCCGTCAGGCCGCTCCGCCCAGGAGTTCGCCTCGGGTGTTGACGGCCCTCGATGTGGCGGAGCAGACGCTGCTCCTGGACCCCGTCCGGAGCGCACGAGGCCCAAAGTCGTGCGCCGTCACGGGGCGGCGTGCGGGTATGCCGCTGTCCAGGCGGCCACCTGCGCGGGAAGCTGGATGGAGAAGCGGCTCCCCTTGCCCGACCCCGCGCTCTCCACCCACACCTGCCCGCCGTGCAGCTCGATGATGCCGCGCGTGATGTAGAGCCCCAGCCCCGACCCGGCGTGCTCCGCGGTCTGGCTCTCGTGCACCTGCTCGAACGGCTGGAACAGGCGCTTGGCCTGCTGCGGGTCGAGCCCGATGCCGGTGTCGCGCACCTCGATGCGGGTGCCTCCCCGCTCCGGCCGCGCCGCCAGGACCACGGTGCCCTTCGCGGGCGTGAACTTGACCGCGTTGGAGAGCAGGTTGCTCACCGCCTGCGCGATGCGGGGCGCGTCGGCCCGGGCGGGCAGGCGGTCGGCGACCTCCAGCCGCAGCGCCACCCCGGCGGCCTCCGCGGCGGGGCGGAACGAGTCGCCCAGCTCGCGCAGCAGCGGCGCCAGGTCGAGGTGCTCCAGCCGCACCGGCAGGTGGTCGCCCTGCAGGCGGGTGGAGTCGAGCAGGTCCTTCACCAGGCCGGAGAGGCGCTGGAAGTTGCGGTCCAGCAGCGTCACCGAGTGCCGGTCCGGCTCGCCGGAGGCGCGCTTCTTGAGCAGGTGGAGCTGGATCTTGATGGGGGTGAGCGGCGTGTTGAGCTCGTGCGCGGCCATGTTCATGAAGCGGGTCTTGAACGAGTTGACCTCGCGCAGCTTGTGCAGCTCCTGCTGCTGCACGACGGCTTGGGCGCGCACCTCCTCGTTGCGCCGCCGCTCGGTCAGGTCGCGGATGGCCACCACGGCGCCCTCGGCGTGGGCGCGGCCCTCGAACGGGCTGCACAGCACCTCGATGGGCATGGGGCGGCCGCCGGGCCGCGCCAGGAACGCCTCGGCGGTGAAGGTGCCGGGGCTGGTGCGCAGGATGTCGGGCGGGAACGCGGGGCGGCCGTCCTCGCCCAGGACGAGCGCGTAGAGTGGCCGGCCCAGCAGTTGCCCCTCGGGCTGGCCGGCCATCCGTAGGGCGGCCGGGTTGGCGAACGTGATGCAGCAGGAGCCGTCGACGCCGAACAGCCCCTCGCCGGCGGAGCGCAGGACGCGGTCGGTCTCGGCGCGCGCCTCCTCGTTGGTGCGCCACACCACGACGAGCGCGGTGCACTCGGCCAGCACCATCGTCGCGTGGATGGCGGCCCACTTCCAGGGGTGCGCCAGGGCATCCGGGTGGTTGTAGACCCAGCCGGGCAGCACGGTCCCGAGCGCGCCGTGGTCGAGGGCGACGAAGGAGATGGCGAGCAGGAACGGCACCCAGTCCTGGTAGAGGCTGATGAGCGCCACGACGACGAAGAAGTGGAAGTGCGCCTCGATGGTGCCGCCGGAGAACTGCACCAGAACGGCGGAGGAGGTGGCGCAGGCGAGCGCGGCCACCCCGCTGCGCATCTTGCGGCTCAGCGCCGGCAGCATGGCCACCCCGCCCAGCGCGCCGATGAAGGCGCCCTCGCCCAGGGCGTAGGGGAGCGGCCAGCCGCGCGCCAGCCCGAAGATGGCCAGGCCGACGGCGTGCGCGAACACGAAGAGGATGACGGCGCGGTGGCGGACCGACCACTCGTGGTTGGGGAGGCCGTGGCCCTCCGGCAGGTAGCCCTTCACCCAGGAAAGGGCGCTGGGGCGGGAAAGCCTGGCTGGATTGGCGGCAACGGCCCCGTCGACCATCAGGGCGTCATCAGCCGCCAGAATGTCAAGCTCTCCCGGAAAAGGTTAAGTGCAAGAGTTGCAGGAAGAGGGCGATGAAAGGCCGCGAGCGCGTCGCCGGGGGGCTCTCCCTCCTGGGGGGCCTGGCGCACGCGGCGGCGGGGCCGGAGCACTTCGCCGAGTGGTGGGGCTACGGCCTGTTCTTCCTGGCGGCGGCCCTTGCCCAGGCGGTCTACGGCCTCCTCCTGCTGACCCAGGGCATCGTGGCGCGGGGGGGCTGGCCGGCGTGGCGGCGGCGGGTCTACTGGGCCGGCGTCGCGGGGAACCTGTTCCTGGTGCTGGTCTGGGCGTTCACGCGCACCGTCGGCGTGCCCCTCGGCCCCGGGGCGGGGGACGTGGAGCCCATCGGTTGGCTGGACCTGTCCTCCAAGGTCATCGAGCTCGCCACGGTCGCCGTGCTGGCCAGCCTCCTCTTCTGGAGCAAGGGACGCGCTGGACCCACTGAGCCTTAGGGCGATTTCCGCCCGACCTCCAACCGATTCTATGCGTTCCGTGGGTCCACTGTTTCAGCGGGTCAGGTCGTCTTCGCGCTGACCACTTCGCCCGAGCGCTTGCTGATGGGCACCCACTTGCGGCCGAGGGCGGGCCCGGTGTAGTCCGAGAGCGGGCGGATGAGGCGGTTGTCCCCGTGCTGCTCCAGGACGTGCGCCGACCACCCGGCGACGCGGCTGATGGCGAAGATGGGGGTGTAGAGGTCGAGCGGGATGCCCATGACGTAGTAGCTGCTGGCCGAGAAGAAGTCCACGTTGGCGTCGATGCCCTTCTGCTCCTTCATGGCCTTCTGCAGCTTGAGACTCATCTCGTACCACTTCGTGTTCTTGGCTTGCTCGCCCAAGGACTTGGAGAGCTTGGCGAGGTGGATGGCGCGCGGGTCGAGGGTCTTGTAGACGCGGTGGCCGAAGCCCGGGATCTTGCGCTTCTTGGCGAGTTGGTGGCCGATCCAGGATTCGGGGTCCTCGTGACTGGCCTCGATCTCGAGGAGGATCTTCATGACCTCGATGTTGGCGCCGCCGTGCAGCGGGCCCTTCAAGGTGCCGACGGCGCTGGTGATGGCGCTGTGGTAGTCGGCCAGCGTCGCGGCCGTCACGCGGGCGCTGAAGGTGCTGGCGTTGAGGTCGTGGTCGGCGTGCAGAACCAAGGCGACGTCGAAGGCTCGCTCGGCGGCGGGCGTCGGCTTCTCCCCGGTGAGCATGTAGAGGAAATTGGCGGCGTGCCCGAGCTTGGCGTCGGGGTGCACGAGGGGCTTGCCCATGCGGAGGCGGTGGTAGTAGGCGACGATGGTCGCGATCTGCGCCGTGGTCTCCACGGCTTTCACCATGTCCACGTCGACGCTGTAC
>JBHELM010000020.1:0-7455 GCA_046352715.1 Thermoplasmatota archaeon
TCCTGGCACCGCGTGGCCGTCGTGCCACCGGGCGGGCAGGTCACCTTGGGCGTCTTCGAGGGTCCGGCGCACAACGACTATTCCATGCTCGCCACCGCCGGCAGCCTGCGCGTGGAGCGCGCGTCGCAGCAGTTGGGCGACTCCTATCCCGGCTGGACGCTGGAAGTCAATGCGGACCACATCCGCGACCTCTTGGCCGTGTACTGAGTCAGGGCCGCTCGACGCTGCGCACCGACACCACCGTGTCCGCGAACACCAGCAGCAGCGCCACGAAGAACGAGAGCAGCGCGAGCGCGAAGGAGTAGGGCGCCGCGTTGGCCAGACCGCCGGCTGCGAACAGCTCGCTCGCCATAACGAGGATGGCCGAGGCGATGGTGAGGCCGATGGTGCAGACGCCGAACGCGATGGAGTTGCGCAGCATGTGCGCGCGCCGCAGCAGCCGCGCCCTTCCGCCCGCCTCGTCGGACGCGGCGGCGGAGCGGGTGCGGTCCATGACCCGGAAGAGGCGGTTCTGCGCGAAGTTCAGGAACACGCTCGTGCCGGAAATCATGAAGGCGGGCGCGAGGGTGGCCTGGATGACCTCGACGGCGGGAGGGAGCACCATCACGGCACCTGGGCGCCGGCAGCGGCTGGCCGGTGATTGGGTTTGCGCTACCCGAAGGCCTTCACGAAGAACGCCGCGCTCAGCACCAGGCCGATGGAGATGACCAGCAGCCGCAGGTCCCTCGGCGGGGCCAGCCGCGACAGCCGCGCCCCCCCGTAGCCGCCGAGCACGGAGCCCGCCACCATCAGCAGCGCGAGAGGCCAGTCGACGATGCCGGCGAGGCCGAACGCGACGATGGCGACGCCGTTGATGAGGCTCCCCAGCACCGCCTTGAGGCCGTTCATCGCCTGCAGGTCCTCCATCCCCATCGCCGCGAACGCCGCCAGCATCAGGATGCCGATGCCGCCGCCGAAGTAGCCGCCGTAGACGCCCACCGCGAACTGGATGAGGGCGTAGGCCGCGAGCTTGCCGGGGGGGACCGGCCCGTGGTGGGCGTGCTTGAGGCTGAGCCAGCGCGAGAGGGGCGGCCCGAAGGCGAAGATGAGCGTCGCCCCGAACAGCAGGAACGGCACCAGGCGGTCGAACGTGACCTCCGGCGTCCACAGCAGGAGCAGCGCGCCCGCCACACCGCCCACGACGCTGACCGCGCCGAACGCCAGCAGCAGGCGCCGCTCGTGCCGGATGTCGCGCCGGTAGCCGAAGGTGCTTGCCACGCTCCCGGGCCACAGGGCGACGGTGCTGGTGGCGTTGGCGACCTTGGAGCCCACCCCCGCGGCGATGAGGGCGGGGAACGTCAGGAAGCTGCCGCCGCCCGCAATCGCGTTCTGCGCGCCGCCGAGCAGCGCCGCGAGGAACAGGAGCGCGAGGAACGGCAGGCTCAGCACGCACGGGGGCCAGCGCGCAGCGGCAGAAAGCGCCGTCGCTTGCAGAATAGGAGGGAAGGGAAGAGGGACGCAGGTGCGCCTAGAGGCTGAAGCCCTGCGCGAGGTGCGTCGGCTCGACGATGAGCGTGCGGTGGCCGACGCCCGCCTGCGCGACCGCCTCGGTGCCAACGGTCTGGGTCGTCAGGGTCGCCTTGACCTCGACGGTGTGGACGCCCATGCCGACGTCGGCGAGAATCCAGTTGAAGCCGTTGGCCTCGCGGGTGGCGAGGTACTGCTTGATGCGGGCGTCGTTGTCATCGAGGTTGGTCACGGTCTGGCGGTGCAGGCGGTCACAGAACACGACCGAGCCGTCGTCGCCGGAGCCGCTGACCGGCACGGGGGTGCCGTCGAAGTAGACCTGAATCTGGACGGTCGAGCGGGCCTCGGACACGTCATTGCCGGTGGTGGCGACGGTGGTCCACAGGGCGCACTCAGTGGTGACCGAGAAGATGAGGTCCTGCGGCGCGGAGGTCTTGATGGTGGTCGCAAGGACGGTGGTGGCGGGAGCCAGCGGCGACAGGAACTCGACGGTCGAGCCGGTGGCGGCGGTCTTGTTGGCAGCGTTGGAGCCATCGGTCTGGCCCCAAACGACGGGGATGAGGAGCAGGCTGGCGGCGAGCGCGGGGAAGGCGCTGCGGGTGACGAGAGTGCGGTTCATGGGGGCTTTCTCCTGCCCAGCGGGGGCCGGGCTTGCCCGCGGCATGGCGTGGTAACCATGAACCAGACTGTATGTGCAGGCCAATGCGTCCCCCTGGGGCGCCGAGTGCACAGAAATGCAGGATGGCCGAAGTGGCCGCGTGGGCCGTCCCTACGCCTTGCCCTTGCCGTCGAAGTCCAGGCTGGCGGAATTGATGCAGTATCTCTCCCCCGACGGATTTGGCCCATCGTCGAAGAGATGGCCCAGGTGGGCGTCACAGGTGGCGCACCGCACCTCCGTGCGGACCATGCCGTGCTCGCGGTCCTCGACCTCCTTGACCTTGCTGCGGTCGACCGCCGCCCAGAAGCTGGGCCAGCCGGTGCCGGAGTCGAACTTGGTGTCCGACTTGAACAGCGGCGTCCCGCACACGACGCACCTGTACATCCCGACCCCCTTGTGGTCCCAGTACTTGCCGGTGAACGGCCGCTCGGTGGCGCTGCACTGCGTGACCTCGTACTCCATCGGCGACAGGCGCTTCTTCAGGTCGGCGTCGTCGGCGCGCTTGCCCTTCGTCTGCATGGGCCTGGCAAGGGCGGCGCAGGTGTATCGCTTTCGGCCCGGGCCTCGCGCGTTCGGGCACGCAAAGGGCTATCCCCATCCGTCTGGATGGGTTCACGCCGCAGGTGAACGGTTGCCCTTCAGCCTCTCCGAGGACGAGCAGCTCATCCAGAAGACCGTGCGCGAGTTCGCGCAAGCCGTCACGCTGGAGCGCGCCAGCGGCTACGACCGGCACGACAAGTTCCCCGCCGACGTCCTCGGCGACGCCGCCGGCCTCGGCCTGCTGGGCATCTCCGCGCCCGGCTCCCCTCTTGGCGCCACCGCGCTCGCGCTCGCCGCCGACGAGCTGGCCCAGGTCTGCCCCAACAGCGCCGCCGCCTTGGTGGCGCACAACGCCGCCCAGGCCCTTCTGGCGGACGGCGAGACGGTGCCGTGGGCCGACGGCGGGCTCGCCGCGCTGCTGCTGGCCGAGGAGGCCACCGGGTCCGACCTCTCCGCGCCAGGCACGACCGCCACGCCCACCGCCGAGGGATTCAAGGTCACGGGCCAGAAGGTGTGGGGCATCAACGCCGCCGTGGCCAGGCACTTCCTCGTCCTCGCGACCGTCCCCGGCGCCGGGCCGACGCTGCTGCACGTCCCCGCCGACGCGCCCAGCGTGAGCCTCGGCGAGAACGAGCCTCTGATGGGCCTGCGCGCCGCCGGCATCCGCACCGTCTACCTCTCCGGCGTCGAGGTCCCCGCCTCGGCGGCCTGGGGCGGTCCCGGCGGAGCCGGCCAGCGCCTCCCGCGCGCGACCGCGTGGCTCCAGCTCGGCGCCGCCGCGGCCCTGTGTGGTTGCGTCGCCGGCGGCCTCGAGGCGGCGGCCCGCTTCGCCGAGTCGCGCGTCCAGTTCGGCTCCCCCATCGGCACCTACCAGGCGGTGAGCGACGGCCTCGCCACCATTGACATCCAGCTCGCCGCCGCCCGGGCGCTGGTCCTGCAGGCCGCCGCCCGCGCCGAGCAGCCCGACGCGGCGGTGTGGGCCGCCCGCGCCAAGGCGTTCGCGGCGGAGATGGCGATTCCCATGACCCGGCAGGCCATCCGGGTCCAGGGCGGCACCGGCTTCATGCGCGAGGGCGGCACCGAGCGCTTCGCCCGCGACGCCCGCGCCCTCCAGTTCGTGGGCCAGGCGTCGCAGATGCAGCGCGACGTGCTGAAGCGTGCGCTGCTGCCCAACATCGAGTTCCCGGCGACGCCGTAGCGGCGGGCGGTGCGCTCACGCGGAGACGATGGAGCCCTCCACCTTGAAGTCCTGCTGCGGCGCGGCCGCCACGTCGCCCGACCACCAGACGGCGATGGTGTACGTGCCCTCCGTCCAGCCCAGGCCGTCGAGCGCCAGGTGGAGCGGCGAGGGGCCGTCGATGCTGCGGGTGTCGCCCGTGAACTGCTCGCCGCCCCCGCTCACTTCCTTGATGGGCGTGAAGCTGAGCTTGAGGTTCGCCATCGTCGGGTCGGCGGCCGTCCAGGTGAGGGTGAGGTCGGCGGAGAGGACGGTCCCCTCGATGTCCTGGCGGAACCAGCGCTCGTCGCCGAAGACGACGTTGCACGGCATGGGGCCGTTGCTGGGAGAGCCGGCGCAGGGCGGCAGGTTGCCGGATTCCGTGATGGCGGTGGTCTTCGGGGCCGCAGGCTTGGCAGGCGCTCCGGCGAGGGAGTGGGACGCGGCGCCGGTGGTGGAGGCGGTGGATGTTCCATCGGGGCCGGCCGCGCTTTCCCCGCTGCCCGCGGGGGCTTCGTCCGTCGGCTCGGCGGCGGGGCGGGACGCGCATCCCGACAGGAGGGATGCGGAGGCAAGGAGGGCGGCCAAGAGCAAGGCGCGCATGGAGGCCACCTCCCCTTCGGCCATCATGGCCTTTGGCGTCGCGTCGCAGAATCTTGCGGCCCTGCCATCCGGTTGGCGGCATTCGGCAGCCTTAGGTAAGCCAAATTTCGTGGTCCCAGCGTGAAGGACGGGGTCTCCGAGCAGATGCAGGAGTATCTCGAGACCATCTACCGGCTCGAGGAGGAGGGCCAGGTCGCGCGCACCGGGGAGATTGCCAAGCACCTCCACGTGGCCCCCCCGAGCGTGACCGACATGCTGCAGAAGCTCCAGAAGGCGGGCCTCGTGGAGTACGAGCCCTACAAGGGCGTCAACCTCACGGAGAAGGGCCGCGCCGTCGGCAAGCGGCAACTGGAGAAGCACCGCATCATGCAGGCGTTCCTCCAGGAGGTGTGCGGCATGGACCACAAGGCCGCCCACGACGCCGCCTGCGACATGGAGCACTCCCTCCCCAAGCCGCTGGAGGCGTGGTGCGCCCAGTACCTCAAGGAGAAGCTCGGGCACGCCTTCGACACGACGCGCAAGGTGCGGGAGCAGATCCGCTCGTAGCGCGACCTTGCGCGCTTTATCGCCGGTTCGCCTTCGGCCCGGCAGTGGACCGCGCCGCCCTGCTCGCCGCCAGCCACCGCCTCGCCTGGATCACCGTCGTGTGGGGTGCCCTGGAGGGCGGCTTCGGCATCGCCGTTGCCCTGTCCTCCGGCAGCGTCGCGCTGCTGGGCTTCGGCCTCGACGCGCTCGTGGAGGTGGCCTCGGGGAGCGTCATCGTGTGGCGGAGCCGCACCGAGCTGCGCCACCCAGAGGAGCACGACCGCGTGGAGCGCGTCGAGCGGCGGGCGGGGCGCCTGGTCGCCGTGCTCCTCGTCGGGCTGGGCCTCTACATCGGCTGGGAGGCGGCGCAGGCGCTCCGGATGGGCACGCGGCCGACGCCGACCGTGGCGGGCGTGCTGCTGCCCGCGCTGTCGATGGCGATGATGCTGTGGCTGGGCCAGCGCAAGCGGCAGGTCGCGGCGGCGCTCCAGAGCCGCGCGATGGCGGGGGACGCGTTCCAGGCGACGGCGTGCCTCTACCTCTCGGCCATCGCGGTGGGCGGCATCGCGCTGAACGCGCTGTTCGGCTGGTGGTGGGCGGACCCGGCGGCGGCGCTGCTGATGCTGCTGCCCATCGGGGAGGAGGCGTGGAAGAGTTGGCGCGGCGAGGACTGACCTAACCACGAATTTCACGAACTTGGCTTTGCACCTTGAATCGTCTGAGCCATCGGTCGCTCCTCCTTGTCCCAGTCCAGCGTCTGTTCCGGCGGCGTGTGGGCCGCAAGCGTCAACGTGTGCGTGCTGAGGCGATGGCAGGTCCTCTGGTTTTTCTGTCGCGGAACATGGGGCGAACACAGATTCCACAGATTGCGCAGATTCACGCTGTCAGAGGGTGCATCTTTCATCCGCCACAGGTTTTTTCATTTCAAGCAGGCTAGACCCTTCGATGCGGTCCCCGGTTTGGCTGAAGAAGAAGGCCCCCCGCCTTCACAAGTTTCTGACTCGGGGAGACAGGCCCTATCCTCTTGTGCGGGAGGTCACGGCAGGCGCAGCCATCATCTTGATTCTGCTTGTTGGCCTCTTTGCATTCACAGCGCAGCCTGTGATTGGAGGAACGCCCGTTGTGGTTGTCACTTCCGGGAGTATGATGCATTGTGCTAACGCCTTGAATCCCGGAGGGCCCGGCCCGGTGACTGGACGCGATTGCGCGTCTATGAGCTACGGCCGCATCGGGACCATCGACCCGGGAGACTTAGTGTTCGTGCGAAAGGTCATCGAGCGCTCTGACGTTGTGACACTGGCGCAATGGGGCCCGAAACGATACGGCAGGGTGGGAGACGTTGTAGTGTATCGTCCGGGAGGCATCGACGGAACGCCGGTTATCCATCGCGCCCTGTTCTACGTCCAAGCGAACCAAGACGGGACCTTCTCGGTCCCAGACTTCAGACTCACCAATGTCCCCAGTCTTTCCTACAAGGGCCTTGTCGCATTGGCCGGTTGCACGTTGAGCGGCTCTGGCCCGCAAGGACGTTGGACACCGGAAGATTCCGGCTTCATTACGAAAGGAGACAACAACGGCATGGCCGACCAATGCCCGGGGGGACTCACGTCCTATCCAGCCCGCCTTGCGTGGGTGTTGGGAAAGGCACGGGGGGAGGTTCCGTGGGTTGGACTTGTCAAACTGCTTGTCGGCGACCTGCGCGGCCAATCGCACGACTTCAGCAATGCCCCTACCGATTCAAAGGTAATGCTCGCCACTAGTGCGGGAGTCCTCATTGCTTTCCCGTATGCACTTGCAGGAACCAAGGAAATGGCCAAACGCGTAATCGCTCGGCACCGGGAGAAGTCAGGCCCCAACTAACGGGGCCAACAGGATAAAACCATTGCATTCTTTTCCGAATCCCCAGAATAATCTATTATGAGGAGACTCAGTCGGGGGAGTAGTCCGCCGCGGTCCAATCTGATTGTTCCCAGGCGCTCCGCAGGGAAGGAAACGCAATGAACGACAAGACAAGGACAGTCGCCACAGCCATTCTCATGGTGGGTGCTGTCGCACTACTCGCCCCCTCTGGCAGCGCAGGACCGACCGACCTGCCGAATGACGCTCCGGGCCCTCTCGCGCCTCTGACACAGAGCTACGATTGGGATGGTCTTCAGGTTGGCCAAGCGCTCGCAACGGGCGTCATGATGCAGGATGAAACAGGGGAAAGCCGCTGGGTCGTCCCTGAGAGGGTGGAAGTGATTGTCGTGCTAGACCCTGACGGCGGCATCGGCTATGGCAAGAGCATTACCACTACCGTCGCCACTCCGGCACCCGGCATTTGCGAAGTCGTTGTCGCCTCGTTGGTCGTGACGCCGGGCGAGACTGACCCTTCAACCAACGACACAGCGGAGCCCATCCCCGAGAA
>JBHELM010000021.1:0-4580 GCA_046352715.1 Thermoplasmatota archaeon
GCCTCTTCGCCGGCAACTACTCCGCCGCCTCGGAGACGCGGCAGTTCCAGGAGTTCGTGCAGTCCGGCACCACGGGCCGCTACAAGGTGCTGCGCGCCTTCAAGGACTGGGAGCGCGACACGAAGTACCACCAGGGCGACACCATCGACATCACCGGCCTCGAGACGCAGGGCTTCCGGCGCCTGCTGCGCTGGGCGGAATCTGAGGGCAGGATCGAACTCGTGACCTAGCAACCGACCGCCAAACCACGATTCCCGAACCCGCGGCCCTGCCCTTCCGTGTCCGGGAGTTGCTGCGTGGTGCCAACCACCAGCGCGACGGCCAGCCACCCGCGCGCGCATCGGACCGCTGGCGGACCGCCAAGGCGGCTGGCCC
The DNA here is from genome assembly GCA_046352715.1 of Thermoplasmatota archaeon. Lineage (GTDB taxonomy): Archaea > Thermoplasmatota > E2 > JACPAO01 > JAHFTW01 > JAHFTW01. Next base: position 376 of record JBHELM010000021.1, read on the forward strand.
CTGAGAGGAAACGGCCACACGGCCCGAGCCGAAACAAAACGGAAGCTGCCGGCTGCCCCATTCCACTTCGGGCCGGGGCGTTTGTTCGCCAGCACCAATCCAGGGAGGGAACTCCCATAGGTGTTGTGCTCTTCTGGGCGTGTGACCAACCACTGATTGGACGCGGGAGTTGGAATAGGTTGCCCCCCGAGCCGCCGGCAGGGGCATCCTTGGTGCGGCGCCTTCATGAAGCACCGCCGTGTCGCGGGCCCCACAGCCCCGTGGTCTAGAGGCCAATGATTCGGGACTTTGAATCCTGCGACAGCGGTTCGAATCCGCTCGGGGCTATCGGTGGGGCCGCGGTGCCTGCGGCAGCGGTGCCAGACCGCTCGGCGCCGTCAGCGGCGGCAGCTTGAAGGGGCACGCGGCCATCGCGCGGCGTGGCCAGGGCCGCTGCGATCCCGTTCGTCCTTCTCCTGTTGGCGGGGGCCACGGGTGGCTGCGTCGAGCAGGCGGCGGCGCCAAGTCCCACTCCCGGCGGCCTGCTGCTGGGCGCCGAGAGCAGGCTCCCGACCCTGCCCCGCGCGGAGGCGACGCTGGACGCGCCGCCGGCGTGGCGGCTGGGCGAGTGGTGGCACGTCTCGTTTTCGGCGCCGCCCTACGGCATCTCCGCCGAGCTGGACGCCGTGGTGGTCGGCACGGACGCGGGCCGCTACGTCCTGGGCATGGCGGACCGCCTCGACGACGGCGTCCTCCTGCTGCACTTCCCCGGCTTCGGCGAGGTGGAGCCGGCGACGCTGGGGTTCGACGCGCACGACCGCGCCATCGTGCCGCTCCAGTTCCCGCTGGTGGCCGGCAAGGCGTGGCAGACGCAGTGGTACACCGGCGCCCCGCTCGCGGCGACGGTGGAGTCGGTGGACGCGGCGGCGGGCACGGCCACCGTCCGCATGACGGGCGCGCGGACGCTGACGCTGGTCTACGACGCGCGGCTCGGGTTCATCTCGAGGCTGGCCATCGACGGCTACGGCGGCTACGCGGTGACGGGCCATGGCTACGGCTTCCACGGCCGGGTGCTCGTCCCGGCGCACCAGGACCTCGTGTTCTGCCACGGGCGCGAGGCGGTGGTGCAGGCCGTGGAGTTCTGCGCGACCAAGGCGGCGACGGACCCGAAGGCGCCGACCGAGACCGTCGTGCTGAAGGAGGGCTACGACCGGGTCTCGTTCGGGCTGTTCCTGCGGGACACCGCCACGGCCCCGGTCGGCCCGGGCGTCCTGGCCATCCGCGTCACTGCGCCCGACGGCAAGGTGTACGAGGCGAGCAAGACGCCCGCGACGACGGGGATGGCGATGTACCCGCACTCCCTGGAGCACCCGGCGGGGGCGTGGCAGGTCACGGCGGCAGCGGCGGGGGAGGGGCTCGCCATCCTGGAGGGCGTGGCGTACCAGGTGCTGGACATCACGCTGCCGTGACGGGCGCTCGCGCGTGGCTGGCGAGCCGTGTCAGATGAGCGGCAGGGGCTTGGGGCTTGCCGGGGGCGGCGGCGCGGTGGTCGGGCACGGGCCGTAGCCGTTCTGCCCCGCGGCGGTCTCGCTGCCGCTGTAGACGCCGCGCAGCGCCGTGGTGCCGGCGCCGGGGCCGAGGTGGGCCGCGAGGGCGGCGGCGACGTTGGCGGGGCCGAGCGGGTCGGCGTGGTCGACGACCAGGAACCAGTCGTGCCCCTCGGCGACGTAGGGGATGGGCGGCCAGTGCTGGGGGTCGGTGAAGAGCAGGTACTCAAGGTGCCAGCAGACGGCGACGTAGGTGGTTCCGGTGCCAGGGTGGACGAGGTCCGCGTTCTTGATGAGCCGGTCGCCGAAGGCGGCGCGGAAGTTGCCCAGGTCCGTCACGTCGGCCGTGTAGTTGTGCGAGTGGCGGACGGGGCAGGAGAGGGCGTCGCTCTTCGTCGCCAGCCTGTCCCACGGGATGCCGTTGATCTCCTCGCCCTTCTGGTCGGCGTAGTCGTGGGTGAACGTGGCCGCCGGCCAGTCGGTGCAGGCGGACGCGACGACGCGCAGGTTGGCTGTGCCGGGGAAGCAGCCGACCCCGGGGAGGGCGAAGAAGCCGAGCTGCAGGCACAGGTCGAACTCGGTGAAGGTCTCGTCCTTGCCCGCGTGCCAGTCCATGCCGCTCCACACCAGCCACAGGCTGCCGGCCCCGGAGCCGGGGAGGGGGCAGGGGATGCCGAGCGGGACGCCGCCGCTGCCGGGCAGCCAGCCGCCGGCGGGCGCGAGGGGCGGGGAGAGGCGGCTGACGCCGACGGCTGGCCCGTCCAGGTTGGTGGCGATCCCGAGGTGGGCCGGCCAGTCGCCCTGGGGGCCGGTCTGCGTCTGGGCGCCGTGCAGCAGGGTGGTGCAGGGGTTGGCGGCGTCGGTGGGGTCCACCACGCCGGCGCCGTCCTTGAGGTCGGGGCTGGGGCCGGCCAGGGCCCGCCAGGAGTAGACGACGTTGCCAGGTGGGCCCGCGGCCGCGGGGAGGGCGCCGCAGGCGGCCAGCGCAAGGGCAAGGAGCAGGCGGGAGGGGACCATGCCGCGGGGAACCGGCGTGGCAATCTTAGCGGTTCCCCCCGCCGTCCGCCAGGTGTGGCCAAAGGCTATGAGCCGCAGGAACGGAGCAAGGGGCGTGCGCCTCTTCGTGGGCATCCCCGTCCAGGCGGGCCCCCGCCTCGCCGAGGCTGTGCAGGAGTTGGGGCGGCAGGCCCGCGGCGCCCGCGTCATGCCGCCCGCCAACCTCCACCTGACGCTGCGGTTCCTGGGCGAGGTGCCGGACGCGGCCCCCGTGGAGGCGGCGCTGCGGGCGGAGCTGCGCGGGGCCGCTCCCGTGCGGGGGGCCTTGGCCGGGCTCGGGGGGTTCCCGGAGGCGCGCCACGCCCGCATCGCCTGGGCGGGGGTGCAGGCGCCGGGCCTCGACGCCGTGGCGCAACGGGTGCGCTTCGCCACGCAGGCGCTCGGCGTCCCGGAGGCGTACCCGTTCACGCCGCACCTGACGCTGGCGCGCCTGCCGCAGCCGCAGGACCTCACGGCCTGGTGCGGGCGCCACGCGGGCGAGGCGTGGGGCGCGCTGGTCGCCGATGCCGTGGTGCTCTACCGCTCGCGCACCGGCCTCGCGGGGTCCACCTACGAGAGCTTGGCAACCGTCCCACTGGGCGCCCCACTTCCTTGATGTTGCCACTTTGGTGACAAGCATTTTTTTCCCAGCCCTCCGTTGCGGTGGCATGTCCGGCTGGGTGGTTGGCATGGTAGCGACGCTCTTGGCGACCGCCCTCGCGGGCTGTGCGCACGGCGTGGCGGAGGAGGACGCCCCCGCGGCGCTGGCGGGCGTGCTGCATGGCATCGTCGTGGACACCGGCATCCGGCCCCTGGCCCACGTGCAGCTCTCCACCAAGGGGCCCGGCGGGACGCTGTGGGCGAACACCACCGCGACCGGCGCCTTCGCGTTCCCGCCCCTGCCGCCGGGGCTCTACGCGGTGGTGGCGCACCGCGCCGGCTTCCACGACGCCTCCACCACGGGCGAGGTGGACGGCACCGACCGCCCCCTGCGCATCGTGATGGAGCCGGACGCGGCGACGCGGCCTTACGTCACGGCCTACGTGTTCCGCGGCTTCATCGAGTGCAGCACCTCCACGGTCGGCCTCGCCATCACGCTCTGCTCGGTCCCCAACGCCCCCGGCGTCGTCAACGTCACGCGGGACAACGCCATCACCGACATCGCCCTCGACGCGGCGCCGGCCTGGACGCAGCACGAGCTGGTGTGGCAGCCCACCCAGTCGCTGGGCGACCAGCTTCGCCTCGTCGTGCGGGGGACGTCGCAGGACATCAACGAGGGCGCCGACCTCAACAGCACCGTCGGGGTCTCGCCGCTGCTCGCCACGGCCAACACGACGGTCCTGCGCGACTCCGGCGTCGGTCCCGGCTGGACCCTCACGCTCATCGTCTTCGCGGGCGGCATGGCGGGCTCCGGCTCGCAGGTGTGCACCCCGCCGGTGCCCGGGGTGCTCGGCGGCGCGTGCCTCTTCGACTCCGGCGCCACCCTGGAGCAGGAGTTCACCCTCTACTCCCACCTCTTCCACGGCTTCACCCCGCCGCCGGGCTACCGCTTCTCCGCGGACGGCGAGCCGGTGCCGCCGCAGCCTTAACACCGCCCCTGGGGTGCGCCCCCGCGTGGCCCCCGCGCCCCGCCCGCCCCGCCGC
>JBHELM010000022.1:0-2612 GCA_046352715.1 Thermoplasmatota archaeon
CACGCACGGCACGAAGCCCGCCGCGGCAGGCAAGGCCGATTCGCCGCTGCGCGGGCTGCCCATCGCCAACGTCAAGTCACGCCTCGGCAGCACGAAGTTCCTCACGGACGCGCACGAGTACGCCCACATCACCGTCGACCCCGACGTGTGCGAGACGTGCCCGCATACGATGTGCGTGAACTCCTGCCCCGCGCAGTGCTTCCACTTCGAGAACGGCCGCATGCAGTTCACCTACGAGGACTGCGTCGAGTGCGGCACCTGCGACATCGTCTGCACCCCTGGCTCCGTGAAGTGGAACCACCCGCGGGCGTCGTTTGGCGTGAACTACCGCTACGGTTGAGCCGGGCGCCAAGTCGCAGGGGAGGGTCTGTCGCTGCGCCGCCCCTGAATCCACAGATTGCGAAACCAAGACCAGCAGGGATTCCTGGGATTTCGGGGAGATTTTTTCCAAGAGAATCCCCGTCATCCCTGCTCGGTGGGTCCGCGGGGCGCGGTCCAGTGCCGCTTCCCGGGGTAGAAGTCCGGCCACGCGTGCTCCGGCCGGCCGTTGGCCTCCCACCAGCGGTCGAAGCGCGCCTTCCATTTGTGGTACTCCGCCTCCGGGGTCGGGAAGCGCTTGTGCTCAAGGTCGCGCAGGGCCTGCTCGACGTGCGGCACGTTCCCTCTGGCCAGCCGCCACGCCCCGGTCGGGGGGGTGCGCAGGTCGAGCACGCCGTAGCCCTTGACGCGGCCGGTCTGGTCGATGAAGGGCGCCACGTAGGAGCGCACCAGGTCGTCGAGGCTGTGGAACACCGGCTTGCGGCCGTGCAGCCCGACGCAGCGGGAGCGGGCGACGGTGCCCCAGCGGCCCCCATCCTTGTAGAGGAACAGGACGTGGTCGAGGCCGTCCACCGACTCGATGTCCAGCAGCAGGGGCGGGAGGCCGTGCCGCTCCAGGATGCAGGCGGTGGCCAGGGCCGCCTCGAAGCAGTGGGCGGTGCCGTGCTCCACGACGCCGCGGAGGGTGCGCGCCGTCGGGCCCTTGCGCTCCCAGTTGTAGGGGAGGGCATTGAGCCACTCCTGCACCGCCTCCGAGGTGCGCAGGCGCTCCACGAGGGCCCGCTCCTTGGGGGTGAAGCGGGGCGCGGCCACAACGGTTCCACAAAGTCCTGGAATTTCAGTGATTCCACTCGCCCACCGAGCAGGGATTCCCAGGATGACGCGGGGATGTCCTTTGGAAAAATCTCCCTGAACTCCCTGGAATCCCTGCTAGGCCAGAGAAGTTTCACTTTCCCTCAAAGAAGAACGAAATCCATCCTGCGGGTGCCGCGTGGCATGACGCTGTGGGTCGCCTGCAACCGGTGCCGGGAAAGCTTCGACGCCGAGCTTCATCCCGGCCTCCTGCGCTGCGCCCCCTGCGCCGACCGCACCGCCTGGCGCCTCCCCGGCAGCGCCGCCCGCACCGTCGAGGTGGCGGCGTGAGCTTCGCCGTCATCGTGTGCCCCGGGTGCCGCGAGCCGTGGGCCGTCGCGTCCCGCCACGCCTCCGCCGCCTGCCCCCGCTGCTCGAAGGTGGTGGAGCTGGCCCACCGCACGAAGCTCTGGGAAGGCGGCGACGCCCGCGAGGCGCAGCGGCAGGCCGCCCAGCACCGCGCCGGGATGGCCGGCAAGACCGTCTCCGCCGCGGTGAGCCTCTGCCAGCCGCGCACCCGGGAGCCCCGCCACGGCTCCCCCGCCGAGGAGGCCGCGGCCGCCGCCAAGGGCATCGCCAACAAGGGCTCCCGCGCCGAGCTGGTGGCCGCCACCTTGGACCGGCACGGGGCGATGGCCCACGCCGACCTCGTGCACGCCCTCCAGCTCGCCGGGCTGGACCTCGACCGCGCCGAGGCCGAGGTCACCCGGATGCTCGCCATGGACCTCCTGATGGAGCCCAAGGCCGGGCACTACCGCGTCCTCGGCTAGGCCGCAACCGCCGGTTCAGGAGTGGGTCTGGCAGTAGAGGACCCGGGCTGCGGAGGTGGATGTGGGGTCCGGCGCCTCCAGCCCCTTGGCGATGGTGCCCGAGTAGGCCTGCATCTCGCCGTCGAAGGCCTGGCGGCTGGCGGCATCCGGCATGGACTCCAGCAGGACCGCGTTCTGCCAGGCGTGCTCCCGCCACGCGAAGACGGGCGCCTCGACGACCTCGGCGGAGGGGTCGTGGCCCTCGCCGCGGTTGGGCGGCACCGTGGGCGGCGCCGGCCCGTAGTAGCGGGCGATGTCGTACTGCACGTCGTCGTAGACGTCGGCCAGGACATGGTTGATGCGGTCCATGTCGGGCTTGCGCGACTCCCCGGCCGCGTTCGTGGTGCCCAGCGCGGCGATGGCGTTGGTGAGGTCGTAGTTGATGTGGGCGTTCATGCCCAGGAACTCGTCCTGCGTGATGGAGCTCTTGCCGGACCTGGCCCAGTCGAAGGCCTCGCGCCACGGCGCCGGGGTCGCCGCCGGGTGGCCGCCCTTCCAGTTGGCGTAGGCGTCGAGGTACATCTTGGCGAACGAGACCGTGATGATGGAGAGGTAGTCGTTGTCCGCGAAGTAGCGCTCCTGGATGTGGTAGCGCACGCCGTACGTGGTGGTCAGGTACATGGGGGCGAAGAC
>JBHELM010000023.1:0-9179 GCA_046352715.1 Thermoplasmatota archaeon
TGGCGCTGTAGCAGACCCGCCGCCCCGCCGGCTGCTTCTCCACGAGGCCGGCCTGCTGCAGGTTGCGCAGTTGGCGCCGCACCTTGTTGCGGTCCCACCCCCACCCTAAGGTCTCCTCCACGATGCCGGTCTGGTCGACGCCGGAGTGGGCCAGGAGCCACTCGTGCAGGCGGCTTGCGTCGGGGTCCCGCAGCTCCACCACCTTGCGCCAGGCGTCCGCGTAGCGGCCGTGGTTCTCGAAGTAGCGGACCGTGTTCTTGTAGGGCTGGGCGGCCACGTGCCCCTCCTCCACGAGGCGCTTGAGGTGGAACAGCAGGGTGCCGCGCGACCACCCCAGGCGCCGCTGCAGGCTGCGCGACGAGAGGCCCGGCTCCTCCTGGATGAGGTGGTGCAGGGCCTGCCGCCGCGGGTGCTGGAGCGCGGGCAGCCGCGCGCTGCGGGCGAAGAGCCCCAGCGCCACGAGGCAGCCCCCGCCCACCACCAGGACGGTGCCGACAGACAGCGTCTGCGCCACCGCGAAGCCGGGGGCCGGCAACTCGTCGTAGTAGGCGTTGTCGATCCGGCCCGAGACCTGCGTCTCCAGCCGCGTCGGGTCCGAGGGCGCGGGGGCCAGGCCGGAGAGGAGGAACTCGCCCTGCGGCCGGAAGGTCTTGCCCGCGGGGTCCTCCAGGCACGCCCCCGGCGGGCAGGGGTCGCTGAGGGTCGCATCCGGGAGCCGCAGAGTGCCGTTGAGGGTCGCGTCGAGCACGCTGGCGCCCGCCACAATGGCGAGTGCGGAGCCGCTTCCTTCCAGGTGGCCCGTCGTGGAGTCGATGTTGATGTAGGAGAGCTGCCTGACCCAAGGCTCGCCCAGGGCTGCAAGGGTCGCGCCTGCGGGTGCGCCCGGGGTGAGGCAGGCGGGCGCGCAGGAGAGGGTGATGTTGTGCAATGCCACGCGGGTCACGCCGGTGGCGTTCAGGGTGAACGGGATGGTGTCCCCCAGGGGGGTCCCCTGGAGGGAGAAGACCATGCTGCGCTCGGGGACAAGCAAGTGCCGGTAGCCCGGGACACTGATGGAAGGCTGGTCGACGGCGCTGCGGGGATAGTCGAGGGTGGTGGGGAAGGAGTCGCTCACGGGAAGGCCCTTCTTGGCCTGTAGAAGGTTCGCCGTCGCGTTGGGGACCTCCAGGCGGATCAAGGCGGCCTCGATGTAGAGGCAGGACCAGGAGGTCGCTGACTCCAGCCGGCCCTGGATGCCCGGCAGCGTCGCGCTGCTGATTGGGAGCGGGGCCGGCAACCTCCCGGAGTCGCCATCGTTGAACTCCTGCCAGGTCTGGTTGCGGACATCGGAACGCCCCAGGTCGGTCTTCGCGCTGACAGGGGTGCCGTGGATGAGGATGAGGACAAACTGGGCGTCCAAGACCTCCAGGTGACCCTCGGCCTGGGCCGGCACGAAGGACGTGGCCTGGAGCCCGTTGACCTGGACTGCCGCGGTGGCGGTGGGGGTGGCCCCCAGCAGAGCGGCCAGCAGGGCGGCGGCAATCCAGTGCCAGGTCACGAGGACGCCTCCAGGCTCTTGCAGAGGGTGTCCGCGTAGAGCCGGAAGGTTCCCTCGCCGCTCAGCGCGGAGAAGGACTTCGCCGTGCCTGCGAACAGCCCCCCCGGCTGGCTGGCCAGCAGCATAGGCGGCTGCATGGTCCCGTACGCCTCCGGGTCGGTCAGCACGGGGCCGTCCTGCACGGGATACGCGATGTCCAGCCTCCCAAGGCCGCTGCCCCTCTGCCAGAAGAGACGCGTGGAGGACGCGTAGGGCTCGGTGAGGGGGGCGGCGGTGAAGTTGAGCGTCGAGGTGGCGTTGCCGGCGGTGGACCAAGCCCACGCCATTTGCTCCAAGCGGACGTCCAGCGGGGTTGTGGAGAGGTCAGCGCCCAAGGCTGCGGCAGAGATCTGGGCATGCACCGCCGGGAGCCCGAACCGGTCGTGGAGCAGGGCGGCAAGCGCCGTGTCGTTGACCAGGACGAGGTGGACGATGGTGGCATCGGTCTGCTGGGCCGCGTCGAGGCAGGGCTGTTGCATGTTTGCGTGGTTGTGGCTCTCCACCAGAAGGCGGAGCGGGCCCCGCTCAAGCGGGCCAAGGTGGATTCGCCGGCACTCGTAGCCGTCAAGGAAGACGCTGGACTGGGCGGGGGCCGAGTCCGGCTCCCATCCGGGTGGCGCCTCACCGGGGGCGCTGCCGCTGGGGAAAGGCTGCGACTGGCCCTGGAAGGCGGTGCAGTTGGTCAGCTCCAGTCTTGGCAGGGTGCCGTTGGTGGGCATGGAAAGGCCGGAGGGGAGAGGCGGCGGCGCGACTGTGCCGGAGGCCGAAGGGGGAAGGGTGGTGCCTGGCGCCGTGGAATCCGCCGGGGCGCCACTGCAGCCGGACAAGGCCGCAGAGGCCAGGAACAGCAACAGCGGCGTCGCGCGCGACAGCATGTTTGCTCCGGTCAGCAGGGGTAGAGGACGCCGACGTAGGGGGCGGGCCACCAGCCGGGCCCGAGGCCGGTCGCGGCGAAGACGCCGATCCCATAGTGGCCGATGTAGGGCATGCGCTTCCAATCGAGCCCGTAGCAGTAGGGGCTGACGCAGTGCCCTCCCACGCACACGGTGCCAATCGGCGGCCCGAAGTCCACGCCCTGGATTCGGATTTCCTGCATGTTCGGCCCCCGCGTCTCGACGGCCTGGGAGCCCCCGACGAAAAGCGCCTCCGCACTTGGGATGGCGAGGGCCAGGAGGACGCAGGACGTGGCAAGCAGCCCCAGCCGTGCCAGGACGCAGTGCCAGCGAGCCCTCTGGGTGGCCACCACGCAACGACCAACTTCCATAATCCTGGAATGGATGGTTGAAGTATGATGTTTGTGGTCCAAACACGACCAAATCGGCAATCGGGTCCTTTTTGGTCCAAACGCTTTATGCCTTCCCGCCGTTTCGGGAGGGTTCACGGGAACCTGCAGGTGTCGAAGCCCGTTGGCCCCGCCTTCTCCCCCGTCCCGGTGCTTCTCTCTCCTTCGCGCCGGGGCGGTCTCCCCTTCAGTCGAGGACTCTGCGGATTCGCCAATGCTCACCTTTGGACAAGCCCATGGGGTCCGATTCCTGGGACGACCCCAAAACTTCTCGCGGGACGAAGGCCCGATGCAGTGTTCCTGCATTATTTTCCCCCGGCTCTGCTGGGTCAGGGCGGCACAATCTTCCCGTTCAGCACGACCATCGCGGCGGTGCTGCGGCCGAGCTCCGCGACCCATTGGTTGACGTTGCCGACGTCGTGCAGGACCAGGTTGGCGATCTTCCCCTCCTCGATGGAGCCCACCTTGTCCTCGACGCCCAGGGAGCACGCCGCGTCCCAGGTCACGCCCGTGAGCGCCTGCGCCGGGGTGAGGCCCATGGCGTAGCAGGCCATCTGGGCGGCGAACTGCGGGTCGACGACGGGGTTGTTGGGGTTGTGGTCGGTGGCGAGCGCCACCGGCACCAGCGCCTGGAGGAGCTTCTGCGCCGGGGCCCACTGCCGGGTCATCAGGGTGAGCGGGACCGTCGGCGTCAGGGTGGCGATGGTGCCGTGCTCGGCCAAGGCGGCGATGCCGGCGTCCGAGACCTTCAGCAAGTGGTCGGCGGAGACGCAGCCCAGCTTGGCGGCCAACGCGGCGGCGCCGGTGTCGGCCAGCTCGTCGGCGTGCATGCGGAGCTGGAAGCCCAGCTCCTTGGCCTTCCGGAGGATGCGTTCGCCCTGCTCCAGCGTGAAGGCGCCCTCGTCCACGAAGACGTCGCAGAAGCGGGCGACCTCCTGGCGCTGCGCGGCGGGGAGCATCTCGTCCACGACGAGGTCGACGTAGGCGTCGGCGCGGCCCTTGAACTCCTCGGGGACGGCGTGCGCGCCGAGGAAGGTGGAGACGATGGGGACGCCGGTGCGCTTGGAGACCTTGGGGTGCAGCCCGAGTGCCCGCACCTCGTCGCGGGTGGTGAGCCCGTAGCCCGACTTCGCCTCCACCGTGGTGGTGCCGCGCCGGAGCATCCGCTTGAGCCGCGTGACCGCCTGCTCCTCCAGCTCGTTGTCGGTCGCCTCGCGGGTGGCGAAGACGGTCTGCATGATTCCGCCGCCGGCCGCGAGGATGTCCTGGTAGGACTTGCCCTGGAGCTTGAGGCGCAACTCGTTGGAGCGGTCGCCCGCGTAGACGAGGTGGGTGTGCGGGTCGACGTAGCCCGGCGTCAGCAGCTTGCGCTTGGCGTCCACCGTCTTGGCCGCCTTGCCCTTCCAGTCCGGGTCGGGGCCCACCCACGCGATGCGGCCGTGCCGGATGGCGACCGTCCAGCCCGCCTCCAGGCCCGCGTCGCCGGCCTCGAAGCCGTCGCGCGGCTTCTGGGGGCCCTCCAGGGTGGCGACGGTGGCGGTGCGGATGAGCAGGTCGACGGGCGCGTCGGTCACACAGCGTTGAAGCAGGGCTTGCGCATAAGCGCCGCGATGACCCTGCAGCCGAGCCCCGCCGTCCTGCCGCCGCGCCGCGCCGGACCCCTGGAGGACCCGCGCTTCCTCGAGCTGTTCGGCCACCCCCGCGACGCCGCCGACCTGCTGCTGGCGGGCGTGCCGTTCGACGGCGCCGTCATCGGCCGCAAGGGCTGCCGCGAGGGGCCGACCGCCATCCGCGAGGCGATGCGCTTCCTCGCCACCTACGACCCGGTGCGCGGCGCCGACCTTGCGGGGCTCCGCATCCACGACGCGGGTGACGTCCAGGTAGGGGCGGGCGTGCTGGAGACCCACAAGGCGGTGCGGGAGGAGGCGCGCGCCCTCTTCGCCACGCGCAAGCCGGTCGTGCTGCTCGGCGGCGACAACTCGCTCAGCGCGCCGCACGTGCAGGCGCTCAAGGACGCGCGCGGGGGCCGCATCGGGCTGCTGGTGCTGGACGCCCACTACGACCTGCGCCCGGTCCCCGCCGACGGCGTCCCCACCAGCGGCACCCCGTACCGCCGCCTCCTCGAGGACGGCACCGTGGAGCCGCGCAGCCTCGTCGAGGTGGGCATCCGGCCCTACGCCAACACGAAGGCGCTCGCCGACTACGCTGCGCAGAAAGGCGTGCAGGTCGTCACCATCGCCGACGTCCGACGGCGGCCCATCGCGGCCGTGGCGCACGACGCGGTGGCGCAGGCGGCGGCCGGCGTGGACCACCTGTTCCTGAGCGCCGACATCGACGGCCTCGACCAGTCCATCGCCAGCGGGTGCAGCGCGCCCGGCGCCGGGGGGCTCACCTTCGACGAGGCCAGCGCGCTCGTCCACGCCGCCGCCGCTCACCCGCTCATCCGCGGCATGGACCTGGTGGAGGTGGCGCCCAGCCTCGACTCCACGGGCAACACGGCGCGCACCGCGGCGCAACTCGTGGCGGCGTTCGCGGGCGGAATCGCCTCCCGCCGCCCAGCCTGAACCACGGATTGTACGGAGCCGCCTGCATCCGTGGTCCAGGCAAGGTCAGCGGAAGTAGAGCCGCATCCCCGCGCCGATCCAGGAGTCGGGCAACCACCGCTTCGCCAGGTTGGCGGCCTTGGCGTCCAGCGGCGTGAAGCTGTGCAGCCGCGGGTGCTGCGACAGGCACGCGGCGACGATGCGGCGGGCGACGACGCGGGGGTGCGCTCCCCGCTCCAGGCTGCGGCGCGCCATCCAGCGCCCGTAGAGCGGGGCATACGGCCCGTCGGGCGGGAGGTGCGCGGCCTGGGTCTCGGCGAGGGTGCGGGCGCCGAAGCCGGTGCGGATGACGCCGGGCTCGATGAGGAGCGCCCGCACGCCGAAGCGGCGCACCTCGATGTCCATCGCCTGCGTGAGGGCGCGAAGGGCGAACTTCGTGGAGCAGTAGGCGCCCAGCAGGGGCACGGCGACGTGGCCGGCGATGCTGGAGACGTTCACGATGCGGCCTGAGCCCTGGCGGCGCATCGCGGGCAGGACGAGGCGGGCCAGTTCGTGCGGCCCCACGACGTTGGTCTCGTGCATCGCGCGCAGTGCTGCGGCGCTGGTGTCCTCGACGCTCAGGATGGCCCCGTAGCCCGCGTTGTTCACCAGCGCGTCGATGCGGCCGTGCCGGGCCAGCACCGCCTCCACGGCGGCGGCGCGGCTGGCGGGGTCCGCCACGTCCAGCGCCAGGGTCTCGACGCTGCCGGGCGCCGCGAGGTCGGCGATGCGGGCGGCGTCCCGCGCCGTGGCGACGACGAGCGCGCCGGCGCGGGCCAGGCGCGGCACCGCCTCGCGCCCGATGCCGCTGGAGGTCCCCGTGACCAGGACGACGGGCTTGTGCACACGCCCGCCACCGGGGGCAGCACTTGGGCGCTTCGCCGCCCGTCCGGGGAACCACGAATTTCACGAATCACACGAAACCATTGCGGGCGGTTCGTGCAATTCGTGAAATTCGTGGTTCAAGGAGGCGCGGGTGGGGGTCGCGGCACGAGGTCCGCCCGCAGGATGCGCACCGCGTCCAGGACGGCCCAGAGCGCCCCCAGGGCGCCGGGCACGACGAGGGGGTAGGAGCCGAGGGCGACGAGGGCCATCTGCGACGCGCCGTGCGGCAGCAGGCGGCTGTGCGGGTTGCGCCACCCCGCCACCGCCGCCCCCAGCCCCGGCAGCGGCAGGAGGTTGAGAAGGCCGAGCGCGGTGCGGCCGCCAGGGGTGAGCTGGAGCCGCAGGCGACGCACGCCCCGGGACGGCGGGACGCGGGCTTTAGGCCACCGCTCCGCGGCGCGCGGCCACCTCCAGGCGGGAGCGTGGCCGGAACGGGCCCTCCATCCCTGGCAGCCGCACTCCAAACGGTCATATGACCCCCCTGTCTCGCGCCGGCCAACGGTGGCTCTGTGAACCTCTTCGAGTACCAAGGCCGCGAACTCTACGAGCAGCACGGCATCCCCTGCGCCAAGGGGTTCGTCGTCGGCTCGATGCAGGATCTCGAGGCCAAGATTGGCCAGGCCCACTACCCCGTCGTCGTCAAGGCACAGGTCCTGGTCGGCGGCCGCGGCAAGGCCGGCGGCGTCAAGTTCGCCGACGACGCCACCCAGCTCCGCGAGGTCACCCAGGGCATCCTGGGGCTCAACATCAAGGGGCACATCACCAAGAAGGTCATGGTCACGCAGAAGCTCGACTTCGCCCGCGAGTTCTACCTCTCCTTCCTCGTCGACCGCGCCAGCCGCCGCTACCTGATGATTTTCTCCCCGGATGGCGGCGTGGAGGTCGAATCGGTGCCGGAGGAGCGCATCTTCAAGGCCACCATCGACCCCCTCACCGGCTTCCAGCCCTTCCACGCCCGCGCCGTGCTGCTCAAGTCCGGCCTCGACGCCGACGTCCAGAAGCAGATTGCCGCGCTGATGCAGAAGCTCTACGGCATGTTCGTCAGGATGGACGCGGAGCTGTGCGAGGTCAACCCGCTGGCCGTCCTGCGCGACGGCAGGGTCGTGGCCGGCGACGCCAAGGTGGTCCTCAACGACTCCGCCCTCTTCCGCCACAAAGAGTTCCAGCAGAAGGACGAGGCGCTCACCGACCTGGAGCAGGAGGCGCGCGAGAAGGGCGTGGCGTTGGTGCAGCTCGACGGCGACATCGGCGTCATGGCCAACGGCGCCGGCCTCACCATGGCCACCCTCGACGCGCTGACGCACTTCGGCGCCAAGCCCAGCGTCTTCCTCGACCTGAGCGGCACCGACAACCCCGAGAAGGTCGCCGAGGCGGTCCGCCTGATGAAGAAGGCGCGGCCCGGCGTCATGTTCCTCAACCTCTTCGGCGGCATCACCAAGTGCGACACCGTGGCGCGCGGCCTCGTCTCGGTCCTGCAGAAGGAGGGCGTCGAGTTCCCCATCATCACCCGCATCAAGGGCACCAACGCCAAGGAGGCCAACGACATCCTCCACAGCTTCGGCCTCGAGACCGCCAACACCCTCGAGGAGGCCGCGAAGAAGGCCGCCGAGATGGCGAAGAATCCGGGCAAGTACAAGATTGTCAAGGCCACCCACGGAGGTGCCGCGTAATGGCCGTCGTCCTCGACTCCAACTCCCGCATCGTCGTGCAGGGCGCGACGGGCTACCAGGGCCAGTTCCACATCGGCCAGATGAAGCAGTTCGGCACCAACGTCGTCGCCGGCGTCACCCCCGGCAAGGGCGGCGAGCAGGTGCACGGCGTCCCCGTCTACGACACCGTCGCCGAGGCGGTGCAGAAGGCCGGCGCCAACACCAGCCTGGTCTTCGTGCCCGCCCCGTTCGCCAAGGACGCCGTCCTGGAGGCGGTGGACGCCGGCTGCAAGGTGGTCATCGTCATCACCGAGCACATCCCGGTGCACGACTCCGCGGTCTTCGTCGACTACGCCAAGGCCCGGGGCGTCACCCTCATCGGCCCCAACTGCCCCGGCGCGTGCAGCCCCGGCGCCAACTCGAAGGTCGGCATCCTGCCCGGCACCATCTTCAGGCCCGGCCCCGTCGCGGTCGCCAGCAAGTCCGGCACCCTCACCTACGAGATTGTCGCGGCGCTGTCGGAGGCCGGCATCGGCCAGTCCACCTGCCTCGGCCTCGGCGGCGACCCCGTGCCGGGCACCACCCTGCTCGACGCGGTGAAGCTGTTCAACGCCGACCCCGAGACCAAGGCCATCGTCCTGGTCGGCGAGATTGGCGGCGGCCACGAGGAGGAGGCCGCCGAGTACATCGCCAAGCACGTCAGGAAGCCGTGCTACGCCTACGTCGCCGGCCGCACCGCGCCCGAGGGGAAGAAGATGGGCCACGCCGGCGCGCTGGTCGAGAAGGGCAAGGGCACCGCGGAGTCGAAGCTCAAGGCGTTCGCCGCCGCCGGCGTCAAGGTCGCGACCTTCCCGACCGACATCGCGGGTTTCGTGAAGGCGGACCTGAAGCTCTGAATCCCTGGAAGTTCAGGGATTTGTGCGCGACTTCAGTGAACCCCGGCTGACCGAACCACAAATTGCACGACCTTCACGAAAGGTTGCTTGTGCATCCATGAAATTCGTGGTTCAGCGGTGGACTCGCCGAAATCGCCTTCAGCCCACTGGAACCCAGGAATCTAAGGAGCAGCGGTCGGCCCGGCGCCCGGCGCGACTTCCTGCCGCAGGACGACGCGGTAGTCGCTGAAGCCCATCTTGCGGTAGATGGCCTGCGCCTCCTTGTTGTTCTCGAAGAGCTGCACGTCGATGGCGGTGATGCCCTCGGCC
>JBHELM010000024.1:0-4860 GCA_046352715.1 Thermoplasmatota archaeon
AAGATGGAGCACGAGTCCGTCTGGACCACTCCGCTGCGGCGCGACATCCCGGAGCAGCCCGACTCGGGCCGCAAGGCGCCGCCGAAGAAGGCCAAGTAGCGCGCAGCGAGGATTGCAGTTCCCGGCAGCCGCAGCGCAGCCGAAAGCATCGCGGCGACAAACCGGCGGGATGCCGCTGGCACGGCAGGCCAAAGCAGCCCCATCCGGCCACCGCGCAACTCCTCCCGCGTTGCCTAGTAGGGAGGGCTTCCTTCGTGTCCTTCCTCCTGGCCGGCAGGCTCCAGCGCGGGGGTGCGCACCGCCCCAAGGGCCAACCCAAGCAGATGCATCCAGCTGGAAAATCCCACACTGGAGGAATCCAAGTTCCAGGCAGCCCGAACCAGCAATCGGGCGCGCCTGCCGGAATTGCTTGCATCTCAGCGGACGAAGGGATGCACGGAGCCTCCCCCTCCACGAAGCCGGCCGAAGCCCACGCGCCCCGCGCGGCCACCCGTCCAAGGGAACCCTCGCCAACAGGAGGGAAACGGTCGCGGGAAGCCGTCTGCAAAGCCGCGCAGGGGAACACGGGCGCTTTGGTCGGAAGGGATTTTTCGGGCGCCCGTGCCGCGGGCCGGGGCCAAAAAGTTGGCCCAACCGGATACAATGTGGCGATGATTCGACGAACCTCGCAATAATCCTTTTATGCAGCGTGAGACGGTGGGGCGCCGGTGCGCAATGGTGGAAGTCGGAGACCTCATTCTCGCTACAGGAGAGACAGAAGGAGAGCTCGCACGGGACCTGCAGGACGCCATCCGGAAGGTGGAGGCGCAGGGCCTTGCTGCCACTGCGGCCGCGTCGCGCTCCCGCCCCGCGCGGGCGCTGCGGCTCGCCGTCGCCTGCCCCGCAACAGGGACCGCGGCGCACCTCCAGCAGGTCGCCGCCCTGCTCGCCGACCCCGCCAAGCGCGCGGGGCTCGCCACCAAGGGCGCCTTCCTGGGCTCCGGGGCGCCGGCGGGCAAGGTCGCCTTCCTGTTCCCCGGCCAGGGGTGCCAGTACCCCAACATGCTGCGCGACGTGGCCGGGCGGCATGCCGTGGTGCGCGCCACCTTCGAGGAGGCCGACCGCGTCCTCGCGCCCCTCCTGGGCTGCCGGCTGACCGACCTCGTCTTCGTCGACCCCGCCGACGCGGCCGCCGTCGAGCGCGCCGAGGCGGCCCTGCGCGAGACCGAGACCACCCAGCCCGCCATCCTGGCCCCCGACGTCGCCATGCTCCGCCTGCTGGAGAGCCTCGGCCTGCGCCCCGACGTCGTGGCGGGCCACACCCTGGGCGAGTACGCCGCCCTCGTCGCGGCGGGGGTCCTCTCCTTCGAGCACGCCCTCGTCGCGGTCTCGTCGCGCGGCCGCGAGATGGCCCACGTCGACGTTCCCGACAAGGGCATGATGGCCAGCGTCGCCGCCGACGCCGCCACCGTCGAGGCACTCCTGGCCGAGTTGGGCGGCGGCGTGGTCGCGGCCAACAAGAACTCCCCCCGCCAGACGGTCATCGCCGGCGGGACGGCCGCCGTGCAGCGCGCGATGGCGGAGCTGGAGGCGCGCGGCCTGGCCGTGGTCCCCGTCAAGGTCAGCGCCGCCTTCCACACCACCATCGTCTCCCCCTCCATCGGCCCGCTGCGCTCCGTCCTGGAGACGCTCGCCTACCGGCCGGCCGCCATCCCCGTGTCGTGCAACGTCACCGGCGGCTACTACCCTCCCCAGCCGGCCGCCGTCCTGGACATCCTGGCCCGCCACGCCGCCGCCCCGGTGGAGTGGCAGGCCCAGCTCGAGTCGATGCACGCCGACGGCGTCCGCACCTTCGTCGAGGTGGGCCCCAAGCGCATCCTGACGCGCTTCGTGGAGGACACCCTCGGCGGCCGCGGCGCCGTGGCCGTCGCCACCAACCACCCCAAGCGCGGCGGCGTGATGTCCCTCCTGGACGGACTCGCGCAGCTCCTGGCGCTCGGCGTCCCGCTCCAGCTTGAGGGGTTGGCCGCCGCAGCCGCCCCCGCCCCCACGCCCGGCCCGCGCGCCGCCCCCGACGCCGCGGAGGGCCCGCGGCTGGGCCAGCCGGTCCACCTGGTCGAGCTCGAGCGCAAGCTCCGCCGCCTCGAGGCGCTGCGGTTCTGCACGGAGGAGATCGTGGTCAGCGGAGCGGCCGTCGGGCTTCCCGGCGCCTCGCGCAAGGTGTTCAGCGACGACAACGTGGCGCGCCTGCTGCACGGCGAGAACCGCATCGAGCGCATCGGCGACGCGGAGGCGCGCGCCTTCCTCGACAAGAACATCGTCCGCGTCGTCAAGGGGGACGGCGAGGCCACCTTCGAGCGCGTGCAGCGCCCCGAGCAGGTGCTCCACCTCGCCGGCCGCCGCGGCGCCTTCGACCTGCGCGACTACGGCCTCGACGAGAGCCACGACGCCCTCGACGTCACCGCCCGCCTCGCCCTCGGCGCCGCGCTGGAGGCGCTCAAGGACGCCGGCATCCCCCTCGTCCGCGAGGAGGTCCACACCTCCACCGGGCGCCGCCTGCCCGGCGGCTGGGCCCTGCCGCGCGAGATGCAGGACGAGACCGCGGTCGTCTTCGCCTCCGTGTTCCCCGGCCTCGACAGCCTCGTCGATGACCTGTCGCGCCACTTCGCCGCGAGACAGGGGGCGCAGGGGGCAAAGGAGGTGCTCGACCACTACGCCGCGCTGGCCGCCACGGTCCAGGACTCCGCCGCCAGGCAGCACCTCGCCGACTGGCTGCGCGAGCACGGCCACCTGCTGGGCGAGGGCGGGCAGCCCGGCGAGGCTGCCGTGTTCGAGTTCAGCCGCAAGTTCATCTTCCGCGTCATGGCGTTCGGCCACGCCTACGTCGCCGAGGCCCTCAAGGCGCGCGGGCCCAACGTCCACGTCAACTCCGCCTGCGCCTCCACCTCCGTCGCCATCGCCACCGCCGAGGACTGGATCCGCACCGGCCGCGCCAAGCGGGTCATCGTGGTGGCCGCCGACGACGCCACCTCCAGCAACCTCCTGCCCTGGCTGGGCAGCGCGTTCCTCGCCGCGGGCGCCGCGACCACCGCCGCCACCGTCGAGGAGGGCGCCCTCCCCTTCGACCGGCGCCGGCACGGCATGATCCTTGGCATGGGCGCCGTCGGCCTCGTCCTGGAGGCGCGCAGCCTGTGCGAGGAGCGCGGCACCATCCCGGTCGCAGCCCTCGTGGCAACCGAGATCGCCAACAGCGCGTTCCACGGCTCCCGCCTCGACACCAACCACACCGCGGAGGCGATGCGCCGCCTGGTCGGGCGCGCCGCCGCGGCCGAGGACCGCCGCCCCGAGGAGCTGGCCGGCGACCTGCTGTTCATGAGCCACGAGACCGCCACCCCCGCGCGCGGCGGCAGCGCGAGCGCCGAGGTCGCCTCCCTCCGGCGCGCCTTCGGTCCCGCCGCCCGCGACGTCCTGGTGGTCAACACGAAGGGCTACACCGGCCACCCGATGGGCGCCGGCATCGAGGACGTCGCCGCCCTCAAGTGCCTCCAGTACGGGCGCGCACCCCCCATCGCCAACCACCGCGAGGTGGACCCCGAGCTGGGCGACATCCTGCTCAGCCGGGGCGGGCCGCACGAGCGCACCTACGCGCTGCGCTTCGCCGCCGGCTTCGGCAGCCAGGTCGCCGTCACCCTGTTCCGCCGCGAGGCGCGCCAGGACGTCCGCGTCTCCGACCCCGCACGCCGCGCCGCCTGGCTCCAGCGCATCGGGGGCGCCGACGCGCGCGAGGCCCTGCACGGCCGCGTCCTGCGCCTGGAGCGCCCCTTCGCCCCCGCCGTCCACGTCCACGCGGCACCCGACCCCGAGGTCCGCGCGGTCGGCAGCGCCCAGCCCCGCGCCGCCCCGCCTGCGCCCACGCCCGCCGCGACGGCAGCGCCAGTACCCAGCGCGGACCGCCGCAGCATCCTGGAGACCGTCACCGCCATCCTCGCCAAGGCCACGGGCCTCCCGCCCGACCTCCTGGAGCCCGGCCTCGACCTGGAGGGCGACCTCGCGGTGGACACCATCAAGCAGGCCGAGGTGTTCGCCGAGGTGCGCGGCGCCTTCGGCATCCCCCGCGTCGCGGGCCTCCAGGTGAAGGACTACCCGACGCTGGGACACCTCGTGGGCTTCGTCGAGACCCACGCTCCCCGCGCCGCGCCGGCTGCGCCCCAGGAGGCAGCAACGGCCGCGCCGGCAGCAGTTCCCCCCGCCCCCGTCGCCACGACGCTGCGGCGCCAGGCCATCGTCCCGGCCGCCGTCCCCGCTCTCCCCGACCCCGGCAGCCTGGACGGGCAGCCCGTCGAGCTTTCCGTCCTCGACCCCGCGCTGGACGCGCTCGCCCAAGAGCTTGCCGACCAGTTGCGCGCCGCCGGCATGCGGGTCTGGAAGCCGAACGGCGTCTCCACGCCGCAGCCGCCCGCCGCCTCGGCGGTCGTCCTTCTCCCGCCCACAGGGGAGGAGGGCGCCGTCGCGGAGGCCGCGTTCCGGGCCGCGCTCGCCGCCCGAGCACGCGCCATCGCCGCCGGCGCGACCCTGCTGCTTGCCGTGCAGGGGGACGGGCCGGATGCCCTGGCGTGCGCCGGCCTCGCCCGCGCGCTCGCCCGCGAGTACCCCCAGGCGAACGTCCGCGCCGTGGCGCTGGAAGGGCTGTCCTTCCGCGAGGCAGCGGCAGCCTTGGTCGAGGAGCTGGCCGTCCGGGGAGGCCCCGCCGCCGTCGTGCGCTCCCCGCTCGGGCGCTTCGCGGAGCTGGCCGTCGCCGCCGTCTCCGACGCGCCGGCCCCCCCGTTCCCGCTGCACGCAGGCGATGTCGTCGTCGTGACGGGCGCCGCCGCCGGCATCACG
>JBHELM010000025.1:0-3864 GCA_046352715.1 Thermoplasmatota archaeon
GCTGGGGGTCAACCACTGCGTCGCGCACCTGGAGATCGGGCGCGGCATGACGGGGGCGCAGGACCCGATGCTGCTCTACGCCTCCGGCGGCAACACGCAGGTCTTGGCCTTCGCGCGCGGCCGCTACCGCGTCTTCGGCGAGACGCTCGACATCGGCGTCGGCAACGCGCTGGACAAGTTCGCGCGCGGGATGGGCGTCCCCTTCCCGGGCGGCCCGATGGTGGAGCAGTGGGCGGCGCAGGCGACGGGAGCGTGGCATCCGCTGCCCTACACGGTGAAGGGGATGGACATGAGCTTCGCCGGCCTCGCCACGGCGGCGCAGCGGCTTGCGCAGGACGGCGTCCCGCTGCCTGAGGTCGCCTTCGCGTTCCAGGAGCACGCCTTCGGTGCCCTGGTCGAGACCGCGGAGCGCGCCCTCGCCCACACCGGCCGCGGCGAGCTGGTGCTGGGCGGCGGCGTGGCGTGCAACCAGCGCTTGCAGGCGATGGCGCGCACGATGTGCGAGTCCCGCGGTGCCACGATGCACTGCCCGCCGCGCGAGGTCCTGGTCGACAACGGCGCCATGATCGGCTGGCTGGGGCTGCTGAAGCTGCGCGCCGGCGACACGCTGCCCGTCGAGCGCAGCCAAGTGCTTCCCTACCAACGCACCGACGAGGTCGAGGTGACTTGGCGATGAGCGCAGCCGACTCCAAGGGAGAGATTTCGGGGATGAAAAAGGGCTTGCCCGTTGCAACGACTCAGGAATCCCCGAAGTCCTCGGAATCCCTGCTCGGCGGGGAAGCACGGCTCGGTGCAGAGGCAAAGATTGAGCCGATGGAGTGGATGGGTCGCCCCGCCGTCGCCAAGCGGCGGCTCGCCAAGCCCTACCGCCACCCCGAGCTGGACGCGCGGCTGCGCAGCGAGCGGACCCGCGAGGAGGCCAACCTGCTGCTGGCCGCGCGCCGCGCTGGCATCCCCGTCCCGGTCCTCTACGACGCCGACCGCGCCGCGAGCACGCTGGTGCTGGAGCAGGTGGACGGCCCCACGCTGCGGCAGGCATTGGAGTCCGACGCCGACGCCGTGGCCGCGCAGAGGCTTGCTGCCCTGGGGCGAACCGTCGGCCGCCTGCATGGCGCGGGGATGGCGCACGGGGACCTCACCACCAGCAACGTCCTGCTGCCCGACCCCGCCGACCCGGGGCGGCTCACCCTCATCGACTTCGGCCTGGGCGCCTTCGGGGAGGAGCCGGAGCCGCGCGGCGTCGACCTGCACCTGGTGGAGGAGGCGCTCGCCGCCACCGACGCCCGCCACCAGGCCCTCTTTGCGGCGTTCCTGGAGGGCTACTGCGCCACCGCCCGCCGCGCCGCTGACGCGCTCCAACGCCTTGATGACATCCGGGCGCGTGGCAGGTACCACTGATGCCCCGCGTCGAGCTCCCCCCAGGGCAAGGCGATGCGCCCCGCAGGCGGCCCGCCGCGCACCCGCAGCACACGGAGCCCGCCTCCGCGTCCCCATCCCACGCGACCGCCGCCCCGCCGGCGGGCCGGACCCTCACCTTCGTCACCGGCAACGCGGGCAAGGTGGCCGAGCTGTCCGCCCTGCTCGCCCCGCTTGGCATCCAGGTCGCCGCCGACGGGCGCGGCTACCCCGAGGTGCAGGCCGCCACCCTGCGCGAGGTCACGGAGGCGGGGGCGAAGCACCTGCTGGACTCCGGCCTGCGCCCGCCGTTCATCCTGGAGGATTCCGGCCTCTTCGTCGCCGCCCTCAAGGGGTTCCCCGGCGTCTACAGCCGCTACGCCCTCGACACCCTTGGCATCGCCGGCCTCCTTCAGCTTCTTCGTGGCGTCGAGCTGGAGACCCGCACCGCCGCCTTCCAGGCCGACCTCGCCTACGTCGACCCCACCGGCGCCGTCCACCACTTCGCGGGCGCCTGCCGGGGCCGCATCGCCGAGCGCCCCTCCGGCTCCAACGGCTTCGGCTTCGACCCCGTCTTCGTCCCCGAGGGGCACCCCCTCACCTTCGCGGACATGGACCCGGCGGAGAAGAGCCGCCTCAGCCACCGCGGCCAAGCCGTGATGCTGCTCGCCCGCCACCTGGCCTCCAGAGCAGCAAGCCCATAAACGGGCGCCTCCTTGGAACACAGCGTATGGCTGCCGACACCACCTTCATCGCCGTGCTGGTCGCGCTCGGCGTCGTCGTCCTGCTCCTGGTCGTCCTGGTCGCGGTGCAGGGCGGGCGCCGCCGCCGCGCCGCCGCGCTCGAGGGCCACGCCCAGCCGCTGCACCAGGGCCACGCCCACTCCCTGCCCGAGAGCGACGGCGACGTCATGGAGTTCCGCGCCCACGTCCCCCAGGTCACGCACGCCCCCGTCGTGCGCACCCCGCAGCGCTTCGGCCCCGACGTGGTCGTCTACGACCTCCCCGCCGTGCAGCCCAGCTACCGTGCCTGGGAGCCCACCCCGCGCCGCGGCACCGTCGCCTACACCTTCCCGCGCCCGGTGGAGAAGGCGGTCTACACCAACGACTACATCCGCGTCGACGCCGCCGGCACCACCCTGAAGATGCGCACCCTCCTGGCCGGCCCCGACGGCGCCGCGCACGCCCCGCTCGAGGGCGAGCAGGCGACCCCGGCGCGCCCCAGCCTCACCCTTGACGACGTCCCGGAGCCCTACCGCTCCAAGCTGGCCCCGCAGGCGCCCGCCGCCCGCAAGACCTCCGCGTCCCGCCGCGACCTCTCCGTGCCCGCCACCGGCCGCGCCCCCGACGGCCAGCAGTTCGTCGAGCAGCTCCAGGAGCGCGTCTCCCGGCCCGCCGTGCCCGTCGCGGTCCCCGAGCGCGCCTACTACGACTACCCCGGCGACGTCCACCCGGTGGAGGACATCGAGGGCATCGGCGCCATCTACGGCGACAAGCTGCGCGCCGCCGGCGTCCACACCACCGCCCGCCTCTGCTTCGAGGACGCGCAGGCCCTCGCCGACAAGGTGGGCGTCCCGCTCAAGACCGTCCAGCAGTGGCAGGCCATGTCGGAGCTGGTGAAGGTCAAGGGCATCGGCCCCCAGTACGCCGAGGCGCTGGCCCGCTCCGGCATCGACGGCATCGCCGCCCTCAAGCGCCGCGCCGCCTCCACCGTCACCGAGCAGGTCAACGCCTACCTCGACTCCCTGGAGGTCACCGTGGTCGGCACCCGCATCACGGAGGCCCGCGTCGAGGGCTGGAAGAAGGCCGCCGAGGGCATGAAGCGCGTGCGGCTCAAGGAACCGGCGCAATAAGTCCCCACGAACCGCGGAACGCGCGGAGGGCAGAGGTTCCGTGGCCTCCGCGGTTTGGCGGGAGTGGGCTGCTTTCCAAAGATTCGCGGCGTTCGCGGTCCGGTGGGCTCACTCGAAGCTGGCCCGGCTCTGGCTCGCCTTCTCGATGATGCGGACGTCGCTGAGCCTGCTGCTGGCCTGGATGCGGCGGCCGTAGTGGGTCAGGACGGTGCCGACGATCATGAGGGCGATGGTGGCCACCGAGAGCAGGATCATCGCGCGCACGGTGCCGGGGGAGCCGGTGTACCAGTCCTGCGGGTAGAGGATGGCGAAGGCGACCATGAGGACGACGCCGAGGAGGCAGCCCAGCATTGTGGTGGCGAAGCCGGCGGTGCCGAGGCGGCTTGTGCTGTTGGTGAGCTCGAGGTCGAGCTTCTGCTGCACGTCCACTTCGCCGCGCCGGGGGGTGCGGGCGTCGATGTCGAGCACCAGGACGTCGTCGCTGGGGAGGCCGTACGGGTCGGGCTCCTCGTAGATGACGAGGTAGTCGCGCTCGTCGGCGGCCACAGCGGCAGGGGTGGGGCTGCGGGTGACGCGCTGGATGGAGGCGGGCTTGCGGGGCGCCTTGGGCGCGGCGG
>JBHELM010000026.1:0-12084 GCA_046352715.1 Thermoplasmatota archaeon
GACCCACACCCAGACCCCGCTGGGCGCCTTCCTGGACTGGATCTCCCACCTCTTCTGAGGCCTCTCCCCCTTCCCCTCCCTTCCCCACCTTTCCGTCTCTTTCCCCCTTTCTCCCTTCTTCCCTTGCTGTTTTTCGCGGTCCCGGCAGCCCCACGGTTCCAGGCGCTAGCGGCGACCTTCAAACCACGGCGGGGAGAGCCGCCCGCATGGCCTGCACCCACTGCCACGGCCCGGCCGTCACGCAGGGCGCCAACCTGGAGTCCTGCACCTCCTGCGACCACAGCCAGCTCCGCCAACCCGTGGAAGCGTGAGCATGGACCCGCCGGGGTCCGCGGCGCCGGGCGCCTGGCGCCCCGTCGCGGCAAGCGTCCTGCGCACGGCCACCACCTTCGCCTGCGTCCTGGGCCCGCTGGCCGCCACGACCACGCTGACCCTGCACGCCCTGGAGACGCCCCGGCAGGCGGGAGAGGGCAACCTCCAGGGAGACGGCTACGCCGACACGTTCCTGCCCACCGTGCGCGACGACCTCACGGCCTTCCCCGGCGCCCTGCGGCAGGCCAGTGGGCTGGCGGCCACCGACCCCGCCGCGGCGGCGGACCTCCTGGCCAAGCTGGCGGCGCACGAGCGTGACGCCCTGGCCGCAGCCACCGCGCAGCCCGTTCCCCGCGCCTTCGAGGCGGCGCACCGCGACCTGTTGGCCCTCTACGCCGACGCGGCCCAGGCCGCGCAGGACGCCGCCGACTGCCTGGCGGCGCGCGACCCGCTGCTCCCCGCGTGCCAGGAGGCCCTCCGGCTCCAGGAGACAATCCCTGGCGCCGTGGAGCAGGTCCTCCAGAAGATGCAGGACGCCGCCGACGGCGTGCAGGCGCCCGCGTAGTTTGGACCGCGTCGCAGCCCACCATCCGCTGAGACGCAGAGGATGCCGAGAACATCTGTGGAGTCTGTGTTTGCTTTCGAGCCAAATGGTCGGCCAGATAGATTCACCGCGTCCATCGCCCTGGCCTTCGCTCACATTGCCTGGGCTCGCCGCACAAGCCGCCGGAAGACGTGGGCCTGCGGCGGGCTTCGCAACGGCCGATGGCTCGTTCCCCAAGTGGAAATGCTTGCGCCGGCCCCAAGCCATAAATAAAGCCTCAGAGTCGGAAGTTGCCGTGCCGAAGCCTGGCGAACCCATCGACGACGACCTTCCCGAGCCCGAGGTCGACCCCGGCCTGGAGGTCGCGGAGGCGGTCGAGAAGGATGAGGAGTTCGAGCCCGACCCGTCGGTCATGGAGGGCGGCGACTCCATCGAGGCGGTCAACCGCTACCGCATGCCGGACACCCGCAACCGCGAGATGTTCGCCATCGCCGACCAGCTCATGGGCGCCAGCAAGATCAAGGCGATGTGCGAGGACGGCAAGTCCCGCATGGCGCGCATCCCGGGCAAGATGAAGCGCCGCATGTGGATCAAGCCCGGCGACCTCATGATTGTCAAGCCGTGGGACTTCCAGGACGACAAGGCGGACGTCAAGTACCGCTACCTGCGCACGCAGGCGGTCAACCTGAGCCGCCGCAAGAAGCTCCCCGAGCTGCTGGACGGCGCGTTCTAGGATGCCGATGGCGAACGCCAGCGCCCCGCACCCAGACGAGGGCTTCGAGCCCCTGCTCAAGCTCGACCCCGACGACCAGGACCAGGTCGCCTCCAACGACGAGTGGGCGTTCCGCCGCGCCGACGAGCTGCAGGGTCGCCTCCCCGCCCGCACCGGGGGCCCCGACCGCCGCACCGAGAGCGAGGTCTTCGACCAGCCGACGCTGCTGACCCTGCACAAGATGCTCACGCACGGGCTGCTGCGGAGCCTGGACTTCCCGGTGGCGACAGGGAAGGAGGCGAACGTCTTCCGCGGCACGACCCCCGGCGGGGGCTACGTCGCGGTGAAGATCTTCCGCACCAACACGGCGACGTTCAAGCACGTCCTGCAGTACATCCAGGGCGACGAGCGGTTCCAGGGAGTGAGCGGCGACAAGCGCGGCCTGGTGCACGCCTGGTGCCAGAAGGAGTTCCGCAACCTCGCCCGCCTGCGCGAGGCCGGCGTCCCGGTCCCCGAGCCGCTCAAGGCCAGCGCCAACGTCCTGGTCATGGAGTACCTCGGCAAGAGGGAGGGGCCGTGGCCGAGCCTGAAGGAGGTGGGCGACCGCAGCCAGATGGAGCGGCTCTACCGCGAGCTGTGCGAGGACTACGTGCGCGCCTACAACGACGCCGACCTCGTCCACGCCGACCTCTCCGAGTACAACATCCTGGTCGAGGGCGCCGACGGCGACCCCGCCAAGTTCCGCGCCCGCATCATCGACACCGGCCAGGCGGTCCTCAAGAACCACCCGATGGCGCACGAGTTCCTGGCGCGTGACTTGAAGAACCTGACCGCGTTCTTCCACCGCCAGGGCGTCGACGCGCGGCCCGAGCAGATCATGGCGCGCCTGGTGCACGAGCGCCGCCCGGAGCGGGAGGAGAAGCGCAAGGCCCGCCGTGACCGCCACCACGCGGACGCCGAGCTGGACGACGATTTCGGGGAGGACGAGGAATGAGCGACTCCCGACCGAAACCGCGGATGACGCGGATTTCGCGGACGAACGATGCATCCGCGGCATCCGCGCAATCCGCGGTTTGGGCGAGCCCGGAGGTCGGGCCATGACGATTTTCATCCGCATCCCCCAGGACCGCATCGGGGTGCTCATCGGCCCGCACGGCTCCACGCGCAAGATGCTGGAGGAGCGCAGCGGCGTCCACCTCGAGGTCGACTCCGACCAGAACGAGGTCGGCATCCACGACCAGGTCGAGGGCGCCGACCCCCTCATGGTCCTCAAGCTGCGCGACATCGTCCGCGCCATCGGCCGCGGCTTCAGCCCTGAGCACGCCGTGCGGCTCTTCTCCGACGACGGCTACTTCGAGCTGCTGGACTTCCACGACTACGTCGGCAAGCACAAGGGCCACATCCGCCGCGTCACCGCCCGCCTCATCGGCTCGGAGGGCAAGACCCGCCGCATCATCGAGGAGCAGACCCAGTGCGACCTCGCCATCTACGGCCACACCGTCGGCATCATCGGCGACCTGGAGGACCTCGGCAACGCCAAGCAGGCGGTCGACATGATCCTGCGCGGCGCCGAGCACGCCTCGGTCTACCGCTTCCTGGAGAACCAGCGGCGCAAGGCGAAGCGGTCCAACGCCGAGCTTTGGTGAGGCATTCGCGCCTCCCAAACCACGATTGCACGGAGACCACCTGTCTTGCCGGCGGCAAGCTCGACGAACCGCGGATTGCGCGGATGACGCGGATTCATATGGGACGTTGGGTGAAGTTCCCAATCCGCGGCATCCGCGCAATCCGCGGTTTGGTCGGCGCGGCTTCTCCCCACTTGAACCGCGGATGACGCGGATTCCCGCGGATGCAACTGGAATCGTGTCCTCCGTGGAATCCGCGGTTTGGTAGGGCATTGCTGTGGACACAACCTGTCCGCATCGTGCAATCCGTGGTTCCGTCGAGGGGAAGTCGCGCCATTTATCCCGGCGACCGGGCTGCCCGCCGCATGAAGCTGGATGAGGCGGCCCCGGCCCCCGCGCCGACCTCCACCGTGGCGGAGTTGGCCACCCCGCACCCGCCGCTGCCGGTGACGGCGGCCGAGTACCGCGGGACCGCCGCCCTGCTGGCGTTCTTCGTGGCGACCATGCTCCTGGCGGTGGCGTTCGCGGCGCCGTTCAAGACGGCGGGGCTGCAGGCGTTCGAGAACCCGGAGGAGGTCAGCAACTCCCTCTGGTACATCGCGCTCATCCTCGCCTTCACGTTCCTCATCCTCTACATCGCGAAGAAGGGTGCCAAGTGGCTCATCCGCCTCATCATCCTCACCACGGTCGCCCTCACCATCGGCTACGTCGCGTATCCGCTCCTGGCCGTGACGCTGGCGCTGCCGGCGATGACGGCGCTCGGCGTCGCGGGCGCCATCGCCCTGGGCTCCGTGGCGGCGCTCTACTGGCACCCGGAGTGGTACGTCGTCGACGCGGTGGGGCTGCTGGTCGCGGCCGGCTCCGCCGCCATCTTCGGCATCAGCCTCGGCCTGGTCCCGGTCGTGGTGCTGCTGGGGCTTCTCGCCGTGTACGACGCGGTGGCGGTCTACCGCACCAAGCACATGCTGAGCCTGGCCGACACCGTCATCGAGCTGCGCCTGCCGGTGCTGCTGGTCATCCCCAAGCACGGCGGCTACCGCTTCCGCTCCGAGGCCGCACACCTGCGCCAGGCCAGCGAGGCGACGAAGGCGCAGCGCGAGGCGATGTTCATGGGCCTGGGCGACCTCGTGATGCCCACCATCCTGGTCGTCTCCTCCCTCCAGTTCGCCCAGCCGGGCTGGGGGCCGTTCCCCGCCCTCGGCGCGGCGCTGGGGACGCTGGTGGGCTTCGGGGTGCTGATGGGCTACGTCCTGCGCGGCAACCCCCAGGCGGGCCTGCCGCTCCTGAACGGCGGCGCCCTGGTGGGCTTCCTGATGGGGGTCTACTTCGCCACCAAGGGCTTGGTCTTCTGGTGACCCCGCAACCCCCGAGGAAAACCCACGCTCCGGCCTTCCTGGAGCCCCTCCGGGCGAAGAAGAAAGAGTTTAAGCGGCCAGGGCATGGGACGTTCCAGGGATGCCGCTTGGACGCTGAGGTCACTTCCTTCATCAATCTCCCCGTCTACACGCACGGGGGCCACTACGTCGGTGTGGTGCAGAACGTCCTCCTGGACCTGCCCAACCGCAAGGTCGGGAGCCTGGTCCTGACGCGCACCAACAGCAAGCTCATCGAGGGCGGCTACAACGTCGCCGTCCCGTACCGCTGGGTCGCCTCGAAGGGCGACATCGTCATCCTGAGCCACTTCCCGGAGAAGGTCATCGCTCAGCCTGCCGGCGCCCAGCAGGAAGAAGAGCTGACGGCGTAGGCCGTTTCCGGCCCGTCGCCGTTGCAGGCCAGTTGGTTGTCCTAGCCTGCCAGCCACCGCAAAGGAGTGCCGGCCCAGCCCTGCGTCCCGCGTCTTCGCGCCGGTCGGACCAAGCCAGACGGGCCCTCGCCACGGCCTCCAGGAGGGCCAGACTTGTTCGGGGCGCTTGCCCCCTTTAGCGTGGCGGCGGCTTAGGGGGGGTCCTGCCTGGGCGCCGCCCAGGTTTCCGGGAGGGACCACCACGCATCTCGCCGTGGCGCACGGAGGCGCCGCCAGCAGCCCCATGGACCGTGACGGCCCCGAGGCAGCGTGCCGGCGGGCCCTCGAGACCCTGGGGCGCGGCGGCTCGCCCCTGCAGGCGGCGGTGGAGGGCTGCTCGCTGCTGGAGGACGACCACCGCTTCAACGCCGGCACCGGCAGCAACCTCCGCCTCGACGGCAAGACCATCGAGATGGACGCCTCCTGCATGACCTCGGACGGCAAGTACGGCGCCGTCGCCTGCATCCGCGACGTGCGCCACCCCGTCGAGGTCGCGGCCCTGGTCCACTCCACGCCGCACAACCTGCTGGTGGGGGAGGGCGCCATCGCGTTCGCCCGCATGCACGGCCACCCGCCGTACGACCCGTTCACGCCCGAGGCCAAGCGGCGCTACGACGAGGTGCGCAAGGTGCTGCGGCTGGCCAAGGCGCAGGCGGAGGAGTACTCCTGGGACATGACCACCCTGGCGCTGCACTGGAACTACCCGCAGGACATCAAGTCCATGCTGGGCGACAGCGACACCGTGGGGGTGCTCGCCACCGACGGCCGCACCTTCGCCGCCGCCAGCAGCACCGGCGGCACCATCAGCACCCTCCTGGGCCGGGTCGGCGACGTCCCCCTCATCGGCTGCGGCATCTACGCCGGCCCCAAGGGCGCCGTCGCGGTGACGGGCGCGGGCGACTTCCTGGCGCGCCAGATGCTCAGCCGCCGCATCTACGTGGAGCTGGAGGCGGGGCGCCCGCCGTCCGCCGTCCTGGAGGAGGCGTGCAGCCTCTTCCCCACCCACGTCGACGTGGGCGCCATCGCGCTCTTCGGCGAGGCGTGGGCCGGCCACAGCAACCGCGACATGGCGTGGGCCGCGCATCGGGGGGCGCCGTGACGCCGGACCGCGTGCCCGCCCCGCGCGGCCTCCTGGTGGCCATCGGCGGCAACGAGGACAAGGAGTTCGGCAAGACCGTCCTCAAGCGCGTCACCGACCTGCCCGAGGGAGGCTCCGAGGTGGTCGAGGTCATCCCCACCGCCTCCAGCATCCCGCGCACCGTCGCGGACGACTACGTCAAGGCGTTCGGCAAGCTCGGCATCAAGACCGTCAACGTCATGGACATGCAGGACCGCGACGCCGCCGACCGCAAGGAATTCGCCGAGCGCATCCGCGCCTGCGACGTCGTCTACTTCACCGGCGGCGACCAGCTCCGCCTCACCAGCCTGCTGGGCGGCACCAAGGTGGCGCGCGCCATCAAGGAGCACTACTGGAACGGCGGCGTGGTGGCCGGCACCAGCGCGGGCGCCGCGGCGATGAGCGCCACCATGATCTTCGAGTCCAAGCCCGAGGGCGTGATGCGCAAGGGGTCGGTCCAGATGACCCCCGGCCTGGGCCTCATCAAGAGCTGCGTCATCGACACCCACTTCCTCGACCGCGGCCGCCTGAGCCGCCTGCTGGAGGTCGTCACCAGCAACCCGGGCTACATCGGGCTCGGCATCGGCGAGGACACTGGCATCATCATCCGCGACGGCGAGCGCGTCGAGGTCATCGGCGCCGGCGTGGCGGTCGTCGTGGACGGCCACCACCTGCGCTACACCAACATCAGCGACATCGGCATCGGCGAGGCCATCGCCGTGCAGAACATCATCGTCCACACCCTGGTGCAGGGGCACCTCTACCACCTGGCCGACCAGCGCCTCGAGGTCCCCCCGCCCGCCAAGAAAAAGGAGGAACGAGCATGAAGATCGTCGAGCACCGCGCCCTCCCGGGCCCCAACCACCACAGCCCGTACCCGACCGTCCGCCTCGTGCTGGACCTCGAGGGGCTGGCCGAGACGCCGACCTCGGAGCTGGCGGGCTTCCCCAAGGCCCTGCAGACGCTCCTGCCCAGCCTGGCGGAGCACCGCTGCAGCCCCGAGCACCCCGGCGGCTTCCTGGAGCGCCTGCAGGAGGGGACGCTGCTGGGCCACGTCATCGAGCACGTCGCGCTGGAGCTGCAGTGCCTCGCCGGGATGCACGTCGGCTTCGGCAAGACCCGCGCCACCCACGTCCCCGGCCGCTACGCCATCGTCTACCGCTACCGCGACGCCGAGGCCGGCATCGAGGCGGGCCGCATGGCGGTCGAGGTGGTGGAGGGCCTCCTGGACGGCGACCCGCCCCGGCTGGCGCCCATGGTGGAGGAGCTGCGGCGCCTGCAGGCCCGCAACGCGCTGGGCCCCTCGACGGACGCCATCGTGCGCGAAGCGCGCCGCCGCGGCATCCCGGCGACCCGCCTCGACGAGGGCAACTACCTCCAGCTCGGGCAGGGCGCCCGCCAGCAGCGCATCCAGGCCAGCCTGACCGGCCGGACGAGCTGCATCGGCGCCGAGATTGCCGACGACAAGGAGCGCACCAAGCGCATCCTCTCCGAGGCGGGCGTCCCGGTGCCGCGCGGCGACGTCGTCTCCTCCTGGGAGGGCGCCCTCGACGTGGCGCGCGACTTCGGCTACCCCGTCGTCCTCAAGCCCCTGGTGGGCAACCACGGCCGCGGCGTCACCACCGACATCCAGGACGAGGCGCAACTGCGGGCCGCCTTCGACGCGGCGCAGGCCATCCACCGCCACGTCCTCGTCGAGCAGTTCCTGCAGGGCGACGACTTCCGCGTCCTGGTGGTCAACCACCGCTTCGTGGCCGCCGCGCGGCGCGACCCCGCCATGGTCACCGGCAACGGCACCAGCACCATCGCGCAGCTGGTGGACCAGGCCAACCGCGACCCCCGCCGCGGCGAGGCGCACGACAACTTCCTCACCCGCATCGACCTCGACGGGCACAGCCTGGAGCTGCTGGCGCGCGAGGGGCTCACCCCCGACTCCGTCCCCGCCGTGGGGCAGGTGGTGCGGCTCAAGGGGACCGCGAACCTGAGCACCGGCGGCACCGCCACCGACGTGACCGCCGAGGCGCACCCGCACGTGCGGCGGATGTGCGAGCGCATCAGCCGCCTCGTCGGCCTCGACCTCATCGGCATCGACGTCGTGGCCCCCCACCTGCGCCAGCCGCTGCGCGAGACCCGCGGCGGCGTCGTGGAGGTCAACGCGGCGCCCGGGCTCCGGATGCACGCCCAGCCCAGCAGCGGCCGGCCGCTCAACGTCGGCGCGCCCATCGTCGACATGCTGTTCCCCAACCGCGCCGACGGCCGTATCCCAGTCCTCGCCGTGACCGGCACGAACGGCAAGACGACAACGGTGCGCATCATCAGCCACATCCTCCGGGCCCATGGGGCGAGGGTCGGCCTGGCCACGACGACGGGCGTGGAGGTCGACGGCGACCCGGTCATGGAGGGCGACTACTCCGGCCCGGAGGGGGCGCGCGTCGTCCTGGGCGACCCCATCGTCGACCACGCGGTGCTGGAGGTGGCGCGGGGCGGCATCCTGCGCCGCGGCCTCGGCTACGACCGCGCCGACGTCGGGGTCCTGCTCAACGTCGCCAGCGACCACCTCGGCGAGGGCGGCATCGAGACGCTGGAGGACCTCGCCGACCTCAAGGCGGTCGTGGTGGAGAACGTGGCGCGCAACGGCACGGCGGTGCTGAACGCGGACGACGACCTGGCGCACGGCTACGTCGACCGGCTGCGCTCGCGGGTCACGCTGTTCTCCCTCAACGGCGACTCGCCCCGCGTCGCCGAGCACGTGCAGCGCAGCGGCCGCGCCGTAACCCTCAACGGCAACTCCGTGGTGGTGCGCGACGGCGTCGGCGACGAGCTGGTGGGCGACGTCCGCGACTTCCCGGTGACCCTGCGCGGCGCCGCGCGCTTCAACGTCCAAAACGTCCTCGCCGCCGTCGCCGCGTGCCACGCCATCGGCGTGCCGTGCGAGGCCATCCGCCGCGCGCTGGAGACCTTCCACGCCTCGCCCGAGCACCTGCCCGGCCGCCTCAACGTGGTGGAGATGGAGGGCTACACGGTGCTGGTCGACTACGGCCACAACGTCCCCGCGCTGCAGGCCCTCGCGCCCGTGGTGGAGAGCCTGGCGAAGGGCCGCGTCGTGGCGATGTGCAACGCCAGCGGCAACCGGCGCGACGAGGACATCCACGCCTTCGGCCGCACCCTCGCGCAGATGTACGACCACGTCGTGCTGTGCGACCCCGACCCGCGCGGGCGCGCCCCCGGCGACACGATGCGGATGGTGCGCGAGGGCGCGGTGGCGGGCGGCCTGGACGAGGCGCACGTCGAGACCGCGGAGTCGGAGGCCGACGCCATCCGCCGCACCCTCGCGCTGGCCGAGCCGGGCGACCTCGTGGTGCTGCAGGCGGACAACATCAAGCAGGCCTTCGCCCTGCTGGAGGAGGCGCGCGGCGGCCACGGCGGCGCCAACCGGCCGCAGCGCCGCCCCCGCCTGCGCGCCGACCGCCAGGAGCCCCCCGCCGAGACGCCCGACGCGGAGCCCGGC
This sequence comes from Thermoplasmatota archaeon, assembly GCA_046352715.1. Lineage (GTDB taxonomy): Archaea > Thermoplasmatota > E2 > JACPAO01 > JAHFTW01 > JAHFTW01. The sequence continues at coordinate 9,602 of JBHELM010000026.1, forward strand.
CCGCTGGCGTATCCCGGCCGGACCTGACTCCACTCCCAACCACGGATTGCACGGAGGAGTTTTCTTTTCGGTGGCTTGCAGCGAACCGCGGATTTCGCGGATGCAAGCTGGGCTGTTGGCTCAAGGAAAGCCCCAATCCGCGCCATCCGCGAAATCCGCGGTTCGGCGAGCGCCGCTGCGGACAACCCCACTCCGTGCAATCCGTGGTTTCGGAACGTCAGTAAGGGCGCTTCGGCGTCCCTTTCTGCGCGTCGAACGACCGCCACACCTTGACGCCGCACCAACTGGCCTCGGGGCAGCATGCCTCCGCCGACTCCTGAAGCTCCGCCGGCTGCCGCGCGGCGACGAAGGAGCACGGCGGCCCCAGGAACGCGGTCAGTTCAGGATGCAACGCCTGCACCTGCCGCAACTCGGCCAAACTCGCCTCGAAAATCTCCTTCTGCGCGTTGAAGCACAAGCGCAGGCGCCACTTGTGGATGAGGCTCAGCAGGTCGCCGGACTGGGTGAAGTGGAGGTGCGTGGCGTTGGGCAGCAGGTAGGTCGCGTCGTCGACGGGGATGCGGTGGACGTCGCGCAGCTTCAGCATCGCGGACCACAGGCCCCGGATGGCGGCGTGGTAGATGGCGAGCGCCTCCGGGTCCTCGGCCACGATATCGGGGACATGCACGTCGGGCTCGGGCCGCAGGCATTGCGCCAGCAGGGGGCGGGTGCCGGGGGTCATGCGGTGGCGCTGGTCCTGCGCGTAGGCGCTGAGGCTCAGGCGCTTGCGGAACGTGTAGTGGACGTGCCGGAGCGCGCGCAGGACCGGGCTGTGGTCCCAGGTGTTGAGCGTGTCGCCCCAGGCCGCGTTGAGGGCGGGGTCCATGACGCGGCGCAGCAACTCGGCGTCGGGGAGCGTGGAGCCGGTCACCTCGCGCACCGCCGTCGCCACCAGCTTGGGCGCGTCGGGGGTGGCGTGGAGCAGCTTGGCGTACCCGTCAACGAGGTGGAGCGGGGCGGGCGCGGCGCCGGGGTCCTCGGCAAGCTGCGTCTCGACGGTGTCGGCGCGGGGGCGGGGCGTCTCCTGGATCTCCGCGACGAAGGCCGGGTCGACGCGGCGCACCTCCTCCACCATCTGCTCGACGATGCGGCGCGCCTCGCGGGGGGTGTTCGCCGCCTCGCACATGCGGATGTAGCGCAGGAGCACGATGCCGGAGACGGTGTGGTAGAGCTGCGTCCCGGCGGCGATGGGGATAACGTAGCGCGCCATCTCCTGCGACTTCTTCTCCGCCTCCTTGCGGACCTCCTTCTCCGACTGGCCCTTGATCTTCCCGATGGCCGCCATGGTGCGGAAGTTGGCGTCCGCGAGCCGCTCGCGCAGGGTGTGGTAGGCGTCCCAGGCCTGCAGCACCGCGGCCTCGTAGGTGGCGCGGGCGGCGGGGTCGGAGCGGACGCTGGCCGGGACGTGCGCCGCGGCCTGCTTCATCTCGACGTAGCGCTGGCTCTGCTGCTCCGAGTTGTAGAAGGTGTGGTTGTGAAGGAACGACTCAACGCAGTTCCGGCTCACGCCCTCGACGGCGAACACGAACGTCGGGTGCTGGAACGGCGTGTGGTGGCCCGCCTCGTAGATGCTGTGCGCGATGCGGGCGTCGGTGCTGGCGCGCTGCCGGGCGAGGTCCGCGAACGCCTCCAGCGCCATGCGCACGTCCTGGCTCTGCACCTTGGACTGGATGCGCGCGACCAGGGCGATGCGGTCGTCGTGCGGAATGTCGAGGCGGCCCACCTGGTCCAGCTCGTGCTTCCACTGCGGCAGGGCATCGAGGAGAGTGGTGCGGGTGCGCTCGCCCTTCTTGTCGAGGCGGCCCACGAACACGAACTCGCTGGCGTAGCAGGTGCGCGCCGAGGCGACCGCCAGCTCGTAGGGGCGCGCGGTGTGGGCGACGAGGCGGACGCGCGGCTCCAGGACGATGAGGCCGTCCCCCGCTGCCTGCTCCTGCGCCGTCTCCGCCACGTCCCAGCGAGCCGCCAGGGGCCCTTGAAGCGTGCGGTGCGGCTCCGGCCCGGCCGCTCCTGGGAAAACCGGGGTTGCGTCCATGGCATCCCGCGCTCGGGTCCGGCCCATCCAGGGCAACGTTTCCTCCGACCGACGTCGAGGCCTCACCAGTGCCCCGGATGCGAAGGAAACGGGCGGAGCGGTCGCGCGGCCAGTGTGGGAGAACACAGACTGCACGGAACCGGCTCCTTGACAGGGTTCGACACGCACAGTCTCCGCGGAATTCGCGTCATCCGCGGTTTGGCGGCCGCAATGGCACCGACTGAACCGCGGATTTCATGGATGACGGGGATACTCCGTTTCTCCAATTCAGAGTGTCCGTGCAATCCGTGGATTCGTGGGCCGACGCACCGACCGAACCACGAACGCGAATTCGTGCAATGCGTGGTTCAAACAGGGCGAATCAGAGCCAGTCCCAGCGCCGCGCCACCAGGTACGCCGGCACCATGCT
>JBHELM010000027.1:0-4099 GCA_046352715.1 Thermoplasmatota archaeon
GTTCGTGGACACCATCCGGCTGGTGCGCGGCACCCGCTGGGACACCCGCCTCGTCTGCTTCGGCCACCACACCGACACGGAGCGCATCCAGAAGGCCCGCGAGGCGGGGGCGCAGGAGGTCTGGCCCAACTCGGAGCTGGAGCGGCGGTTGCCTGAGCTGATGTCCTAGGCGTCCCCCACGAACCGCGGAGGTCACGCAGACCGCGGAGAAATCTCCGTGCAATCTGCGCCCTCCGCGGTCGTCGTGTGCATCGGCCAAAAAAGAAGAAGCAAGGAAAAGGAAGAAAGAAGGGAAACCGGGTTCGCCTACTCGCCGCGGAAACCAGCGACGAGACCCAGCCCGCCGATGAGCAGGTGGACCAGGTTGCCGCCGAGCCCGAGCTGGAGCGCGAGGGCGCCCGTGCCCAGCGGGTCGGCCAGGAAGAAGCCGAGGACGCCAAGCCCGGCGTAGACGGCGCCGATGACGATGGCGAGCGTCTTGGCCACGCCGGGGGCGACGTTGCCGAAGCCCAGCAGGGCGGCGACGGCGGCGAGGACTAGGTGGACGACGCTGTGCGTCCAGGTCAGGGTGAGGAAGCCGGGGCCGCTGCTGCCGAAGGCGAGCAGGCGCGACTCGCCGATGGCCGCCAGGACGATGCCCAGGACGCCCACCAGGGCCAGGACGATGCTGGTCACGCGGAAGTAGCCCCCCGGGGTCAGGGGGTTCAGGGTGCGGTTCGAGGTTGCGGTGACGGATTCAGGCAAGGGGTCTCACCGCTCGCCGAAGCTGCGGGTCAAGGATAAACGTTCTGTTCGATACGAACGATTCCCCGTTCCTGGGCAGCACGGCCCATCAGCGGCCGCTCAGGCGGATGCCGTCGGGCACCGTGCTGCCCTGCACGCCGCGCAGGTCGAGGGCCTTGCCGTGCGCCACCCCGGCGACGAAGCCGGCCAGCACCGCCGCCATGCAGGCGGGGGGGCACTCCACCCCGGCGCCCAGCCGCAGCTCCATCCAGCCGTGCTGCAAATCGATGCGCAGCGAGGTCGCCACCTTCTCCGCCTCCAGGAAGCTGCTCAACCGCATCCAGAGGTCGCGCACCGTGCTCGCCTTGAACAGCGGCGCCGCCATCGTGCCCAGCCGGTGCCCCTGCGCCTCCAGGACGGCGGCGGCGGTGCCCTCCGGCGCGGCGGCCAGCGCCTCGAAGACGGCGGCCAGCGGCAGGCGCGGGCTGAGGGGGCTCAGGCTGACGTAGTGCTGCACCGCGTCGCGCAACTGGGCCACCGGCAGCTCGGAGGAGCCGATCTTGGTGGCGCGCAGGCGGTAGAGCTTGCGGCGGCTGTCGGTGGGGTGGGCCGCCTCCTCGATGAGCTCGCGCGCCAGCAGCTCCTTCATGTGCAGGCTGGAGAGCGTCGGCTTGCTGCGGCCGGTGATCTCGACCAGCTCGGGCAACTGCCGCTCGCACTCGCGCAGGGAGTCGAGAATCTGCCGCTGCACGGGGCTGGTGACGGCGGCGTAGCCGGCGGCGGTCTGGTAGATGTCGAACGCTCCGTCGGCCATGCCCCACCTCTGGGAGGACCATGGGGCACCTCCCCGTAAAACGTTTATGATTGTTCAAACGAACCGGCGCGGGCCCGAACCTTCAATCGCCGGCCCACGCTCGCCGCGCCGTGCGCGCGCTGGCCCTGGCCGTGGTCCTGTGCCTGCTCGCGCCCACGGCCGACGCCCGCTCCCCCGCCGCCGACGCCCGCTCCGCCCTCGACAGCCTCGCCACGCTGCGCTCCCGCGACGGCGCGTTCGACGCCGGCATCGCGCCGCTGCTGGTGGAGGCCGCCGTCGCCAACGGCGTCGACCCTGCCCAGTGGCCCGACCGCGCCCACCCGGCCCTCGCGTCCCTCCGCCCCTCCGGCAATGGAACGCTCCTGGAGCAGATTCGCTCCATCCACGCCCGCGCCATCGCCGGCCGCGGCACGCCGCAGGACACCGCCGCCATCCAGGAGGCGTTCCACGACGGCCAGTACGGCGACCTCCTCCTGCTCAACGACGACGTCTGGGCCCTGCGCTCCCTGCGCGCGCTCGGCGTCCCGGCGAGCGACAGCCGCCTGCAGGCGGCGGCCAGCCGGCTCGCCACCCAGCAGGACGAGGGCGGCGGCTGGCCGTGGCGGCTCGGCGGCGCCCCAAGCTCCGACGTGACCGGCATGGCCGCCGTCGGGCTCGCCGCGGCGCAGGCCCTTCCGCCAGGAGCGGCGGCCGCAGCGCACGCCTATCTGGCAGCCCGCCACAACGCGACCCTCGGCGGCTACGCGGAGGTGGACGGCGCCCCCAACTGCGACAGCACGGTCTGGGCCATCCGCGGCCTGCACGCCCTCGGCGAGGCGGCGCCTGCCGACGCCTGGGGCTACCTCGCGGGCCTGCACCAACCGGACGGCGGCTACGCGTACCAAGCCGGGCAGCCATCCAACCCGCTCTGCACCGCCGAGGTCGCCACGCTGCTGGGCGAGTGGGGCGCGGAGAGGCGCGACCTGTCGGCGTACCGGGGAACGATGACGCGCAGCGCGCCGCTTGCGGGTTTGCCCCTCCTTGCGGCGGCGCTTCTCCTGCTGGCGGCCCGGCGCCGCGCCTGACTCGACGACCGACGAACCGCGGAGGCCGCAGAAAAGCGCGGGCTTTGCAACTTGTCCCCGACCGACCAAACCATGGATTCCACGGAGTCTCATCCGCGGGAATCCGCGCCATCCGCGGTTTCGTCGGGGAGAAACCGCGCCAGCCAAACCGCGGATGGCGCGGATTCAAGCTGCTCCATGGAATCCGTGCCATCCGTGGTTCATGGGCAAAGCCTAGAGAGCGAGTTTGGCTTTCCGCGTGTTCCGCGGCCTCCGCGGTTCAGACGGGCTCCCCGAACTCCCCAGAATCCCTCTTTCGGTGGGGCATTGCAGGAAGCAGCACTCCCTGCACCGCCCGCCATGCGCGCACCGTCGGTGCCGTCGCAAGCCCAAAGAGTGCCGCGTTGGCAATCGCAGGCAGAACGTTGAACGCCAGGCCCGCCGCCACCAGGATGCGCAGCGAGCCAGGCTGCGCGCGGTATTCTGGCACGATGGCCCAGGTCATCACGTCGGCGGCCACGCTGAACAGCAGGGTCGCGACGACTCCGATGGCAGCCGCGAGCGCCCGGTTGGCCCAGCGCTGCGCCCGTCGCTGCGCGCCCCAGTCGAGGCCCCGCAGCGTGCCGCCCAGCAACCCGAGCAGGGCCATGGCGGGGGCGTTCACGAACGGCGTCGGCTGGAGGCCGGTGATGACGAGGTCGCTGAGCAGCATCCCGAGCAATCCGGCCAGCGCCCCGATGCGGGCGCCGAAGAGGACGCCGCCGAGGAAGATCACCGCGTAGGTGACGGAGAGGTTGGGCACCGCGACCAGGGCGAAGCGGCCGGCGAGGGCGAGCGCGCCGACCGCCACGATGGGCGTCCACGCCGGGGCCAGGTCTTGGCCCGCGAGCCGCAGCGCCTCGCGCCGGGTCTCTGCGCGCCGCACCGAGGCCACGAGCAGCGCCGGCAGCAGCCCGGCCACGGTCCTCGCGCGCCGGCTCCACCGCTCCGGCCACTCGCCGTCCAGCTTGGCGGCGTCGACAAGGCGAACGGCGTCGCGGCCCACGTCGCGCGCGCACAGGGCGACCGCGGCGAGGGTGCCTGCGACGCGGGGCGGCAGGCGCAGGCCATCCAGCAGGCGCTCCATCGGGGCGTGCGCCAGCCAGCCGAGGTTCACGGCGGCGACGGCACTGATGCGGAGCGCCGCGGCCCCAGCAAGAGCGAGGCCGTCTGGATGGATTGGCAGGCCCGGCAGCGTCGGCCCCGGCCCGAAGAGGCCGAACAGAAGCGCGTTCGCGGCGAGGCTGGCGGAGCCAAAGGCCAGGAGGGCAAGGCGGTGGCGGGCTGCGGTGAAGCCCAGGATGAGCAGGGCCGCCGTGACGGGAAGGGGCGCGACGAAGCAGGCCGTCGTGCACGCGAGGAGGGCGAGCAGCGTCGCCGCCGCGGTGCCGCGGTTCATGCGGGCCTCCGGCGGAACAGGGATTTCGGGGGCGTCAACAACGTCCCTTGTTCGGCGCAACCGCGGAGGTCGCGGAGACCG
>JBHELM010000028.1:0-6572 GCA_046352715.1 Thermoplasmatota archaeon
CCGACCACCTGGTGGCCCTCCAGCACCACGACGCAGCCCACGGCGCGGTCGCGCATGAGGCGGGCCACCTCGGCGCAGGTCTGGCCGGGGGCGCACGCCACCGGGTCGAGGCTCATGAAGTGCTGCGCGCGCATGGGGGGCGATGGCGTGCCGGGGGCATCAAGAGGGGAGCTGGCCGAACATGCCAGCACCCCTCCCCTGGCACCGTCGGCGGCTCAGCGCACGCGCTGGGGGACCGACAGGGGGGCGGGGGCCGGCGGGGCCGCGACCTCGACCCGCAGCCGCCACGCCAGCACCAGGAGCCAGGCCACCATGACTGTGGCGAGGATGCGCTGCACGAACGCCGCGAACGGCCACCACGGGGTCAGGTCGCCCAGCCCCCACACGAGGCCGAGGGCGGAGGACAGCCAAGGCCAGCCGGTCGCCTCCCCGGCGGCCTGGCGCCACAGCGGCTCCACCCGCGCCGCCAGGAGGGTGAAGAACATCGCGGCGCACTGGAAGGTGACGGCGGTGACGGCGGCGAAGTCGTGCACGTACCCGGACGGCGTCGAGGGGTAGTCGGTGACGTCGGTGGGGAAGACCGCCATCAGCAGGACCGCGCAGGAGGCCACGCAGAGGCTGGCGACCGCCCACTGCGCCTCCTGCGGCCGGGGCAGCAGCTCCGCCGCCGCGTAGGCCAGCGCCGCGAGCGCGACGCCGAGGGCGACGATGCCCACGGTCCACAGCGTCCCCCACGACTCGTAGACGAAGCTGCTGATGTGGCGCGGCCAGGCGTCCAGGTTGCGGGCGTGCAGGGCGACCTGGCACGCGAGGAACGTGGCGAAGCCGGCGCTGGCGACGGTGAGCGGGTGCAGGGCGTTGCGCGCCATGCCTGCGGGGGAATGGCCGCGCTGGGCTTCTAGGCTTTGCATTGGCCCGTGGCCGGCTCGCCCAGGCTCCGCTTCCGATGCGCCTTGGCTCAGGCCGACGCCTTCGCCTTGGACTTGGCCTTAATGCGCTTCATGGAGAACAGGCCCTCGCGCTCCATCTCCTCCAGGCGGAGGCCGATGAACTTGCGGATTTCCTCCAGCTCGGGCAGGACCTTGAACTCCAGCGCGTTGACGCGGCGCTTGGTCTTCTCGACCTCGTCCAGGAGGCGCTTGATGGCGGTCTCCAGCTCCGCCGCGAGGATGAGCTGCTCGACCAGGGCCTCGTAGGAGCCGACCGCCTCGTCGATGGCGGGGCTGGTGCCGACCAGGCCGTAGCCGCGCTGGCTGAGGGGGTGGCGGACGGAGGAGGCGGAGATCTTGGGGACCTTCACGCCCATGATGTTGTGCTCCTTGAGCTGCACCTGGGGCGGGTGGGTGACCGTCATGGCCACCGAGCGCACCGTGATGGCGCCCTCGACGGCGGCGGCGACCTGGATGGACTCCTGGGCGGCCTGGTAGCGCTTGACGAGGTCGCTGCGGATGGACTTGACCTTCGGCAGGATGGCGAAGACCTCGTACATGAGGCCGTCCCGCTTCTTCTTGAGCAGGTTGTACCCCGACTTCGAGAGCGCGATCTTGCGCTTGACGTTGATGAGCTCGCTCCGCGTCGGGGTGACGTTCTGGGCGGCCATGGGCAGGCCGCGCGACTCGGGCCTCCGACATAAGCGTTGGGCAGGCTGGCAGGCTGGCCGGAGGGGCGCTGTGGGCCCCTGCCGGGAAAACCCCATGGATTCCGGGGCCCCTTCGGCCCGACGGGCCCGGATTCCCGGCCCCGCCATTCCCGGGGGGAACCCGCCCGCCATAGGTTTGGGAAGCGTCTGCACCTAACCATAGTGGGAAAAGGCCACCCCCTCGTTGGGGGCGTGTGGTCCCATTGCCGGAGGGCGAGGAGTTGACAATGACCGAGACGACGCGCGATTCCGCTGCCCAAGAACGGACATTCCTGCACGCCAACCGCATCCGGCCGTCGGCCGCCCAGGCGGCTTTGCTTCGCCAGGGAAAGCTCCCTCCGGAACGCTTTCATGCGGAGCCCGGCCTGCGCGGACCGACCATGTACCTGTACGAGTTGTCGCGCAAGGAAAACCTCGGCGAGGCCAACTTCCCCCTCCAGGGCTACCACGTCAAGATGACCATCTCCCTCGACATGGGGCAGGTGGAGGTCCCGCCGAAGGCCCGTCGCCACCTCGCGGCCTGGGTCCTGCAGGAGCTGGCCGAATCGCTGGACGAGGAGGAGCTGGTGGCCGCCAACGCCCCCGGCTACACCGTCCAGACCGAGACCCCGTCCGCCTCCGAGCTGGCGCTGCGGCGCACCGACGGCTGGATCCAGCCCGACGGCCTCGACCTGCGCATCGTCAAGTCCGCCCACCGCATCATCCTGGAGGTCGCCGAGCGCGGCGTCAGCGGCCGCGTCGTCCTGGCCAGCGAGCTAGTGGGCGCCTCCGGCCTCTCCGCCCCGACCATCGGCCGGCTGCTGCGCGAGGGCGAGCCCGCCAACGACTACCTGAGGCAGTACGTCATGGTGACCCCCAGCGGCCGCACCAAGGCGCTCGACCTGACCCCCGCCGGGCGGCTGCTGGCCTCGAAGATTCGCGCCGGCTCCATCCCGTCCTAAGGCCCCAGTTTGGCCTGAAGCCCCGACCTGAAGCGCTGGCGTCAGGCTAGCCCGCCACGTCGCGGCGCTGGAACAGCGTGAGCGCGATGGCCAGCATCACGGCGAGGTAGGCCACCAGTAGGAGCGCCGACGTTGGCCCCGGCACGCCGGCGGGCTGGCCCGGCACCGCCTCGCCCCACAGGACGAAGCTCTGCAGCACGCGGCCGGGCAGATACTTGGCGCCCCGGTTGAACGCGAGGCTCACGATGGGCTCCGCGACGATGGTGTAGCCGATGCCGATGCCCACGGCGGGTGCCGCGGCGCGCAGCAGGATGGCGAGCAGCAGGCCGATGACCCCCCACGCCAGGCAGGCGCCGACCACGCGCAGCAGCAGGAGGCCGGAGGCGGACAGGCCGTGCGGCTGGAACCAGGCCGTGGCGGGGATGCCGCGCGCCGCCGCCAGCACGGTGGCGAGGAGGCTCTGCAGGAGGAAGGCGGCCACGACGGCGAGCGCCACCAGCAGGCCGAGCGCGGTGGCCTTGCCGGCGAGCAGGCGCAGGCGGCGCGGCTCGCGCATGAGCAGGGCCTTGAGCGTGCCGTGGCTGTACTCGGCGCCCAGGTTCTGCGCGAAGAGCACCAAGGCGATGATGCCCAGGAGGGAGCCGGAGAGGCTGAAGGCGGCCACCATGCCGTCGCTGGACTGCAGGGACTCGCGGGTCACGCTGGCGCCGCCGCGGGCGGCATCGGCGAGGGTGATCTCCGCGGCCGGCTTGGCGATGCTGAACAGGATGGCGGTGATGAGCAGCGCAGAGCCGAGGATGGTGCCGGCGCCGCCCAGCAGGACGCCGGGGCGCAGGAGGCGCACCCACTCGCTGCGGAAGGCGCGCATCACGGCTGGCCCCTCCCGGTCATGCGCAGGACGGTGTCCTCCAGATCGGTGGTGCTGGCCTGCAGCTCGCGCAGGACGATGCCGGCCGCCATGGCGCGGCGGTTGAGGTCGCCGGCGGCGTCGGGCGGCGCCTGCACCACGAGGAAGCCGCCGCGCGCGTCGACGGCGTGGCCGGCCTTGCGCAGCAGCGCCGCGAGGGCGGCGTGCCGGCGCGGGTCCTCCGCGGCGAGGACGAGGCCCTGGCGCTGCACGAGGCCGTCGAGGCTGCCCTGGTACTGCAGGCGCCCCTGGCGCAGCACGAGCAGGTGGTCGCACATGCGCTGGATCTCGGAGAGCAGGTGGCTCGACACGAACACGGTCTTGCCCGCGTCGCCCAGGCCGCGCAGGAAGTCGCGGACCTCGTGGATGCCGGCGGGGTCGAGGCCGTTGGTCGGCTCGTCGAGGATGACCAGCTCGGGGTCGGGCAGCAGGGCGGCCGCGATGCCCAGGCGCTGCTTCATGCCGAGGGAGTACATGCGGACGGGGTCGCCGCCGCGGCCCTCCAGCCCGACCTGGCCGAGCAGGCGGGGGATGCGCTCGGTGGGGAAGCCGCCCAGGACGGCGAGGGCGCGCAGGTTGCGCTCGCCGGAGAGGTTGGGGTGGAAGGCAGGCGACTCGATGAGGGCACCGACGCGGCCGAGGTAGGCGTGGGGACGGGTGATGGGCTGGCCCAGGACGCTCGCCTCGCCGGAGGTGGGGCGGATGAGGCCGAGCAGCATCCGCAGCGTGGTGGTCTTGCCGGCGCCGTTGGGGCCGACGAAGCCGGTGACGCCGCCGCGGGGCACCGTGAAGGAGAGGCCGTCGAGATTCTGTCCCACTTCGGGGGTTTTTTGATGCCCCGTGAAGGGCATAACAAGTCGGGGGGTGGTGGCGGCGGGGCCCTAGCGCCGCGTCAGCCCGTTCCACAGGATGACGCCGAGGTTCCGCAACTCGGGGGGCCGGTCCACGGCCACGGCGAGGTCCGCCAGGTCGCCGGGATGCACCTCCCCCAACTCGACGGCGAGCCGTGCCGCCGCCTCCAGGGTGCGCCAGCGGCGCCAGAGGCCGAGGTCGTGCCGGAGGCGCCTGAAGCCCATGCGTTAGCCCTCCAATGTGAGCCTGACGCGCTGCATCCTGACTTCGCCGTCGCTCACCGTGAAGGCGACGTGGCTTCCGCGCTCCAGGCCCAGGAAGTCCACGACCTCCTTAGGCAGCACGACGCGGAAGTGCCGGTCCACAAGGCGTGGATTGATGGCGTCCACGCCCCAGCCACACCCACTTTCCCATATGTGAGTTTCGGAGTCTGTGAAGAATGCCGGGAAACGCCTTTTGAGGTATGCCAATGCCCAAGCCAATGCCAGCCAAGACGGGAGCCAAAGGGGCTCCGAACCCAAGCAAGGTCGACGAACAGGGACGCACTATCATTCCGAAGGAAGTGCGCATCTCGCTCGGCCTTGAGAACGGCGGCCACATTGTTTTCGAGGTCGAAGGCAAGCGGGCGTTCATCCGCAAGGTCAAGTGGACACCGGAGTAGGCCATCACATGGGGAATTTCCTCAGGGACTTTCAGCAACATCCTGTCAACTCTTGGAGCCAAGCCATCGGCCTTCTCCTCGTCGTGGTGTTTGGAGTGCTGGGGTTGAAGGACAAGGGGTGGGCCGTGTCGGCTGACCTCTGGCTGGTACTTGCGGCTGTTTTTGCCGTGCTGTTTGTCACTCTGAACACTTGGAGACATGGGAAGATTCGCCGTGACCTGGAAACAAGGGCGCAGCGGGCGGAACAAAAAGCCACCGCCGCCGAGGCAGCGGGGGAGAATGCCCATGCCAAGGCACTCGAAGTCATCCGCAAGCCGAGTCAGGCGACCCAAGACCATCTTGCCTGGCTGCGAAGTCGGTCAGAAGAGGCTGAGCGCCAAGCCTTCAAGGCGCGGGCCGAACTGGCCGAATTGAAACGGTTGGCCCAACCGCCACCGCTCCCCGCCCCCAAGCCCCTGTCGGCAGGAGAGCATGCCCAGGTCGTTCGCCGTATCAATGCGGCCCGACCTGTCTTGAAGCGCCTGCGGCAAGTGTTCTACAAGACCGACAAGAAGCCAACGGACTCCCGCGAGTTCCACTCCATCTTCCTTGACACCGCCCTCGCCATGCCCGAGGACAAGGGGCCTTGGGACCATTATGGGTGGCTGCTCTGCCATGTCCTCGAAAAGTTCGTCGTGAACCGCCAAATCGAGGCGGCGGAGGTGGCGTTCAAGGCCTACGAGCAGCAGCCCACGGAAGACGGGTTCCGCAACCTCGCCCAGTCTATTGCGGACGCTTGCATGGCCGGGAACAGTTGGCTCGGGACGTTGATGGTCACACTCAACCACGCCCCGAAGTCGGAACGACTCAATTACCAGCGCGACAGGTTCCGCAGGTGGATGGTCGGCTTCAACGAGTTCGTCGCGCTGTTGCTAGCCCTGGGCGAGGAGGCAAACGACCTTGGAATCCCCTTTTTCGATGGGCCGTTCATGGGACTTGCCGAGAAGGACGGGGAGTTCATCTCTCGCCCAAATGTTCACTCAGGATGAACCGGATGAGGTCTTGGATGCCCGGCAGTTTCCGCTTCAATGCCTCCTTCTCCAGCGCCTCCTTCATCTCGGGACTCATGGACAGCAGGACTCGCTCCATTGCCATGGCTCCGCCTATGGCAAGGATACCTATAAGTATCAATCTGTGCATATCAATAAGTGCCGATAGATATGCTCGAACCTTGGAAGGACCAGAGGACTCCAGCCCTCGCAATCGTGGCGCGGGGCGACCAGATTGTGCCTGTGGATGCAACGCACTTCACGGTCCAATCGCAGAGCCAGCCGGGCACGTCCTACGCCGTCGTGGCGGGCAGGAAGGGCTCCTGTTCGTGCCCCTTCGCGGCCAACGGCGGCCTGTGCATCCACCGCCTTGCCGTGCGCTTGCAGGCGGACCTGAGGGAGTCGGCGCCGGAGGAGCGGCGAGTGGCTTGCCCGAAGTGCCGCGCCAAGGCCATCCACTACGGGGTCCGCCAGAACAAGAGCGGCCCGGTGCGGCTGTGGCTGTGCAAGTCGTGTGGGCACCGCTTCAGCGGCAAGGAGGGCT
>JBHELM010000029.1:0-6299 GCA_046352715.1 Thermoplasmatota archaeon
CGCCCAGGGTGCTCACGTCGGTGCGGGCGTCGTAGAACGCGAGCCCCGCGTCGTCCGTGTCCAGGGTGTAGTCGTCGCCTGCATCAGCCGACACGACGTACGACAACGCTCCCGTGGCGGTGGTGAAGTTCCACCAGTCGCCGACGTGGAGCACCGGGGGCAGGAGGCCGTGCGGCTGGGCGCGCCCGGTCGCCGCCTGCGCGCTGGTGGTCGTGGCCGGTTCCCTCCCCACGCAGCCGGCGAGGGCCAGCGAGGCGAGCAGGAGTGCAGCGGCCAGCGGCCGGGCCAACATGGGCGGCGCAAGGCGCACCCCTTTTCTAAAGACACACCATGCCCCGAACGCCGGGGTTGCCGCCGTCGTGTTTGAGACCATGCCCAAGATCGGGATCACGGGGCTGCCCAACGTGGGCAAGACCGCGACCCTCGCCGCAATCTGCCGCAAGCTGGAGCGCGACGACTTCATCATCGGCGGCATGATCACCCGCGCCTACCGCCCCGGCGACGGCTCGCAGCGCGTCGGGTTCTACGTCGAGGACTGGCGCACGAACGAGAAGGAGGTCTTCGCCTCCAAGGAGTTCAAGACCAAGTTCAAGGCGGAGACCGACGACGGCGACTACTTCGTCGACATCGACCCGCTGGAGCGCATCGGCGTCAAGGCGGTGCGCGACGCCATCCTCGACGAGGACGTCGACATCATCATCATCGACGAGGTCGGCAAGATGGAGATGCACTCCGAGAAGTTCAACGACGTCGTCAAGATGGCGCTCGACTGTCCGAAGCCCGTCATCATGACGCTGCACAAGAAGTCCCGCAACCCGCTCCTGCAGGACCTGCGCCGCCGCGACGACGTTCGCATCCTCGAGGTCACGCCGGTCAACAAGAACCTGCTGCCCTACAAGATTGAGAAGCTGATGAAGGACCACCTTCAGACGAGCTATTATTGATGGAGCCCGCCGCCCGGGAGCGGGAGAGGGAAAGCCCGGACTTGATAGGCCCTGGCCTCGAATGGTTGTTGGAGGGCCTCGTCGCCACCGAGGTGGGGCTGGTGGTCTTCGGCGTGCTGGCCCTCGGCGTGGCACTTCCGCTGCTGGTGGTCGCGGGCGGCGCCGCGCTGGCGGCCCACCTGCGCCGCAAGCAGCCCGGCCGCGCCCCGCCAGCGGTCAGGGCGGTGCTGCTCGCCCCGGCCGTCCTGCTGCTCGCGTTCCTGGTGCTGCTCCTCTTCGGCGGCGTCTCCGTGGCGGCGTTCCGCTCCGGGCACCCGGTGGCGACCGCGCTCTCCTACGCGGCGGCGCTCGTGACCCTGCTCGGCCTCGGCTACTGGGCCATGCAGCGGCGGACGGAGTGGGCGTAGCGAGGCGTTGCGCCGAACCGCAGAGGTCGCGGGCGGAGGGAAACGTAGGCGTGGCACCACGGATTGCAACCTTGCGCACGTTGTTTTCCGCGCCAACTCTTTTGGCCCTCCCTTCGGTCCTGCCCGCATGGCCAAGCGGCAAGGCCCGCGGGAGGTTCTCGTCCGGCGGCTGCGGCTGGCCTACGCGAGCGAGCTGGCGGCCGCGCGCGCCTACGCCGGCCACTGGCGCTCCGTGCGCGACCCCGGCCAGCGCGCGAGCATCCGGCGCATCATGCAGGAGGAGCTGGACCACCGGGCCGGCGTCGGCGGGATGCTTCATAGCCTGGGCGCCCGGCCGGGGCGGGTCCGCGACGCGGCGATGTGGTGCGTCGGGACCGCCATCGCAGCCTCCTGCTTCGTGGGCGGCTGGTACCTTCCCATGTACGGCGCCGGGCGCATCGAGCGGCAGAACATCAAGGAGTACGAGTTGGCCGCCCGCCTGGCCGTGGCGGCCCGCCTCCCCGGCATGGCACGGGACCTGCTGGCCATGGCCGAGGTGGAGTGGGACCACGAGCGGTACTTCCACGACCAGGTCCGGGGGCACCGCTGGCACCGGCGCACCAAGAGCTGGCCGGACCCGCCGCCGCGCGAGGAGATTCGCCGCTCGTTCCCGCATCCTGCCGTGGAGACGCCGCCTGCGGTGCTGGCGAGGGCCGCCTTGCATCCGGCCCGATGACCCACCGGGCCAAGCCCGTCGTTGGCCGGGAGGGCATCTTTGGCAGTAACCTTGAGCCAACGGCCGACGAGACGAATGGTATGCGAAACCTGCTGTTGATCGTGGCCATCCTCCTGCTTCTCCTGCTCGGCGGCCCCCTCCTCTTCCTGAACGTCGTCACGGGGGCGCTGAAGATCTTCCTCCTGGTCGTCCTCGTGCTCGTCGTCGTCGGGCTGCTCTTCGGGCACTCGCGGCGCCGGGTCGTGGTGTAGAACCGTAGAGTCGTGCAGACTGGGTTGGGTTTCACCAGTGGCCGAGCGGACGCGATGACCACCACTGGCGTTTTCAGTCATCCAGCGGAGCGCCATGCGGGGGCCGCCAACCGGATAAACAGGCGCCCCGTCGGCCGCCCATGGACCTGCGCTCCCGCCTCCGCCTCGTGCTGGGGACCGCGGCCCTGCTCGTCCTGGGCGCCCTCTTCTTCGCGTTCGTGCTGACCGCGTTCGCGGTCCTGCTCGTCGTGGGCGCCGTCCTCGCGCTCGTCCTCTACGTCCGGCTGCGGCTGTTCGCCCGCCGCGTCCGCAAGGCCCTGGAGCGCCAGATGGCGCAGCAGGCCCAAGCCTCCAGCCCGCCGCCCCGCGACGGCGTCGTGGACGCGGAGTTCAAGGTGGAGAAGTGAGCGGCGCAGGCAGCGCGGGGCTCACCGAGGGGGCGACGGCCCTGTTCCCGCCCGCCACCAACCTGAAGGTCCCGCTGCGCGCCCCGGGCGCCCGCGAGAAGGGGCAGCCGTTCTTCAATCCCGGCATGGCGCTGAACCGCGACCTGTCGGTGCTGCTGGTGGAGGCGTTCGTGCGCGCCAAGGGCCGCGAGGTGGACGTGGCGGACGCGCTGGCCGGCACGGGCGCCCGCGCGCTGCGCCTGGCCCGCGAGGTCGAGGCCCCCCTCATCGTCCACGCCAACGACGGCGACGCCAACGCCGTCCAGGCCCTCCGCAAGGGCATCGCCGCCAACCGCCTCGACGGCGCCCGCATCGGCGCCAGCGAGGGGGACGCGCACGCGTTCCTGGCCGCGCGCCGCTTCGACGTGGTGGACCTCGACCCGTGCGGCAGCCCCGCGCCGTTCCTCGACGCGGCGCTGCGCTCCGTCCGCCACGGCGGCCTCCTCTGCGCCACCGCCACCGACACCGGCGCGCTGGCGGGCAAGTTCCCCCGCGTCTGCCGCCGCCGCTACGACGCGCACCACGGCCTGCACAAGGCGGCGTGGCGGGCCGAGGTGGGGCTGCGCGTCCTCGCCGGGGCCATGGTCCGCTCGGCGGGCCGCTTCGAGCGCACGGCCGTCCCCCTCCTCTCCGTCGCGTCGGGCCACTGGATGCGCGTCGTCGCCCGCGTCGAGGACGGCCCCCAGGGGGACGCCAGCCTCAAGCGGTTGGGGAGCGCCACCCTGGACGCGGCCACCGGCAACGGCCGCTTCCTGGCCCCCGGCGAGGCCGCGGCGGAGTGGGCGGGGCCGCTCTGGACCGGGCCGCTGCACGACGCCATGCTGCTTGACGGCATGGCGGCCGCCGCTGCCGGGAAGACGCTGGCCAAGCCGAAGGAGACGGCCGCCCTCCTCGCCCTGCTGCGGCAGGAGGCCGACGCGCCCGCGTTCTGGATTGTCCCCGACCGCCTCCAGAAGGGGTTCCGGCCACCCGCCCCGCGCCGCGACGCGTTCATGGCGCGCCTGCGGGAGGCGGGGTCCCTGGCCGCGCGCAGCCACGTCGAGCCGCAGGGCATCCGCACCGACGCGGACCTGGCGGGCCTGCGCGCCGCGTGGCGATGAGCGGTTGCAGGAACCTTGCCGGTCTCGCCAATGCCCGCCCGCGCCCCACGGCACGCCTTGGCCCTTCCAACAGCGACGACCTTGCGGAGCCTGGGGGACGCGCTTCCGGCCGCGTGGCGATTGCCAGGCAAAGGCTTTCCACCCAGGGTCCAGTCAGCCGGCCATGCGTTCCCTGACGGCAGCCTTGGCCATCCTCGTGGTCCTCGCCGGCTGCGCCTCCCCGCCCTCGGCCCCCGCCACCACAAGCTCCTCCACGACCGGCCTGCCCGCCGGCGGGCCCGCCAACACCACCCTCCTCCCGGAGACGCCGGCGCGGCTGGAGCTCCTCGGCTGCCGGCAACTGCACACCTTCTTCCCGTTTCCCGTGACGGCCATGCAGGCCCTCGGCTTCGCAATCCCCGAGGGCTTCACCCTCGCCACCAGCGACCCGGCGGGCGCCCTCGCCGACGTCTTCGTGGGCTGGTGGTTCTGCCGCGACGGCCAGCTCAACCACACCATCGTCCCCCTCTTCGGCAGCGGCGGCTCCATGCTCGTCGCCGTCCACGTCACCCCGCCCACCGGCTTCGCCAACGCCTCCGTCGACCTCGACCTCTACGGCCTCACCTGGCTGCTCAGCTCGACCACGGCGGCGCGCTACCTGCAGGAGTTCGACGGCCTCGACGACGTCGTGGAGGCCGGCGAGGTGGTCCGCACCGGCACCAACGAGGTTGGGCCCGTCGTGCAGGACTCCGGCCGCGCCGCGCCCTCCTTCGGCACCTTCGGCGTCGACACCGCCGTGCAGGTCACCCCCCGCGCCAACCCGCTCAGCGTCTACCGCCTCTGGCAGGCCCCCGACGGCAAGGCCACCGGCTACCTGGAGATCGCCAACCAGCCGGGCGAGACCGTCGGCATGGGCGCAGCGGGCCTGCGCTTCGCCGGCGACCCCACCACAGGAGCCCCGCCCTTCATCCCGGGCACGGCCCACGTCGTCGACGGCGTCGACGTCCACCTCGTCCCGCGGCCCCTCCCCCAAGCGTGAAGTAGCCCGGCCCGCCATCGCCGCCCCGACCCCCTCGCCCCAGAGCGGCCGACGGTAGCCCGCAAGGGCGGCTGCTGGGTGCCGGCCAGCCGGTCACGCCGACAGAGGCGGTGGCATCGGCTTGAAGCGAAGTGGACCCCGCAGCTTCGAGTAGGCTCCGTTCTGTTTCCCCAACCCCCCTCGCGGGGAGTGGGCAGGCAACATCCGACTAAGCGTCGCGTGGACTTGCATCCCAGAGAGCCATGGCCGTTTCATCAATTCCGGTGGGAACGTCGGGAGCTTTCCCCCCTCATCCTGCCCCATCGGCTGTGTCGTTTCTGCGCCCGGCTCGTTCCGTTTCCAGAACCCGGCTTGTGCCGGCCCGTTCCGCTTGCGCGGAGATGCGGAGACCTTCCTCAGCCGCCCTTGCGGGCTACCGTCGGTCGCCCTGAAGCAACGGGGTCCAAGGTTGCCAAAACGTCAGTCGGTTAAGGCTTGGGGAAGCGGTTCGGGCGCCAACCACGGGTCGAAGTCAGACAACTTCCCAATCACCGCATCGGGAGCAGACGCAGCTCCGCGGGTGCCGGCGCTGCTCGCTCTGCATGGCTTCGGCGGTCGCGTCGAGGCTGCAAGGTGCAGGCGCTTGGCTTGTCGTTGCCGAAGGTTCCCAGGCGGCGCTCATAGGTAATACGCCTGAGACCGTCTCGAAGAAGCAGCTAGTGTTAAGCAGCTACACGGAGCCCGGTCTTGCCTTCTTCGGCGACTTCCCACGTCATTGGTGGCAGCCTTCCAAGTAGATGCTCTAGCGGGCGAGTCGGTAGCATTTCGTGCGGCCTTCCAGGTGGGTGCTGACGAGCCCCCACGCCTGAAGGTGCTGCAAGCGCCTCTGGGTGGCCCGGCGGGTCAAGCCGAGTTGCCGAGCCTGTGCCACGAGGTCTTGTTGCGAGCAACCGGAGTGCTGTCTCAGCCAGTTGAGCAGTTGGCGCATGGCGGGCTCCTGCATGGCAACGACTTCCCGCCACGTCTTGTCGTAGCGGCCGTGGTTCTCGAAGTAGCGCACGGTGCGGCCGTGCTGCTGTGCGACCACCAAGCCGAGGCGCTCCAGTTTCTTGAGGTGGTGGCGGGTCACGCTGTCCGGCAGGCCTGCAGCACTGGACGGGAAGCCCTCCCTAGTTGCCACAACATGGAAGGTCCAGCGTGCCGTTAGCGGTTCAATCCTCCAGTTCAATATTCCAGACAACGTCGGGAACCCGGGCAGCATCGACGTGCAGAACTCGAACGTGAGGATCTCCGTCCAACTCATGGACGAGGATGATTGGGGCTGCAACGGCGACCCGGACACCATCGACGTGAATCCGGTTGCTGGCAAGACGGTACTGGAACGGTCAGTGAGCTTGCTGGACGACTCGGCAGGTCAATTCACTCCTGATTCCAATCTT
>JBHELM010000030.1:0-6036 GCA_046352715.1 Thermoplasmatota archaeon
CTCCAGGCCCCCGTGGCGCCCCCACCGGCCCCCGGAGCCCCACCCACGGCCATCGGGGCTGCAGCGGCGCCGGAAGCCGCCGCAGGGGGTCCCCGTGGGTGGCTGCGGGAGGCGTGGCGGAAGTTGCGCGCCAAGACGGACCGCAAACCCGCGGAGTACCGGGGGCACGTCGTGGCGCGCCTGGTCAACGACAACCTCGACAAGGCCCCGCACGGGCCGGCGCACGCCGCCGAGTTCGGGGAAGCCATCGCGTTGGCTGCGGATCACGCGTTTGCGGGCGGCAAGGGCGGCGCATCGACGCCGCTCGGCCACGTCCTGGCCGCCGGCGGCGATTACGCCGTGAAGGCCCTCGAGGCCGCCGCCGGAGCTTCGCCGCCCCCGCCACCGTTCCAAACCGGACTGCCGCATCCGCCGGCCGGCGAGCAGCCGCCGAGCTCCTAAGGTGCAAATTGCTGTCGTCGTCCTTCGGAACGCGCATCGAGTTCGGCTGCATACACCCCGAGCATGGGGGAAAGGGCGATCGCGTCGTCAGCTCCATGCAAGGCGTCGTCGTCGCCGAATGGCGGCCTCCGCCAGGCACCACGTGGTTGATCCTCGGGCTCGGGCGGGCGTGGGGCGTGCAGTAGATGCTGCACGTCGTGACGCACATGCAGGTCCTCGGCGCCACGCGCGCCGGCAAGACCGTGTACGTCAACGAACTCCACCGCAAATGGCCGGGCGTCTCGATCTACTGCGACCCCAAAGGCCAGGACCCCCTCTGGGGCCTCCGGATCCGTGACCTCGGCCGCCTCACGAGCGCCCTCATGCACAGCCAGAAGATCGTGTGGGAACCACCCCGCACGGCGATCGGCGGAATCGATTGGTCGGTGGCCAGCTCGCAGCTCGTGCGCCTCTGGGGACGCATCCAGGTCCTCTCGCGCCGCAAACCGCAAACGCAGCCCAGCGTGCAACTCATCTTCGACGAGCTGGGCAAGTGGGCGCAGGACGACGACGTCGAGCAGGTCCTCGAGGACATCGCGGAGCGAGGCCTCGGCCTCGGCGCGCGCCTCGTCGGGTGCGCGCAGCACCCCGCCACGTTGGGCACGCACATGCGCAACAACCTCCTGACGCGC
The DNA here is from genome assembly GCA_046352715.1 of Thermoplasmatota archaeon. Taxonomy (GTDB): domain Archaea; phylum Thermoplasmatota; class E2; order JACPAO01; family JAHFTW01; genus JAHFTW01. The sequence goes on from JBHELM010000030.1 coordinate 1,113, forward strand.
GTCCTCTACGCTCTCGGCGACGAGGGGGAACGCTGCATCCGGAACTGGGGCTGGCCCGTCCAGCAGCTGCAGCCGTGGATCGCGAAACCGTATCACTTTGCGAGCTACGAACGCAGCCTCGGTTGGCGTTTGCACAACCCGCGTCCAACTGCTGTTCTGCGCTAGGAATCTAGTGCGTCAAGGCAGCCGCCACGCAACGTGGAGCTGCATGGTAGTCAACCTCCTGCAGCCCGCCGTCCCGAGTGGCGGCCTCAAGAAGATGGCCTCACAGGCCACGAAGGACTTCACGGGCGCCCTCTACGGCGTCGCCGTCGTCGGCGGCGCCGTCCTGGCCGGCGTCTTCCTGTGGAAGCGCATCGTGCAGCCCCGCCTCGGCGGCGCCGCTGCTGCGATCACGGACGAGTTCGGCACCCGGGTGGCGTAGGCCATGGCCGCCGACACCCACGTCCTGGGCCGCATCGTGCTGGCCGCAGGCAAGAGCGTGACGCAGGTGCGCACCGTCATCGCCATGATGGACTCGGAGATCGCCAAGAACGCGGCCGGCAGCGAGCCGCTGTACCTGATCCCGAAGGGCGCCAACAAGGAGCACTACATGCCCCGCAACGACGGGCAACCGTTCCCGATCATGTCGGGTCCCCACGTCTTCCCCGGCGAGCTCCTGCTCCTCGGCGTCATCCCGAGCTCCGCCAACACGGCCGCCGACGTCGACACCACGGGGGCCGCCTCGGACGCGTACCACATCGAGTACGTCGACTACGACGCCGACGCGCGCACGCGCGTGCCGGACAAGATTGTCGACGAGACCACGCGGTGCACCACGAGCGGCCTGGCGCCGGCGACGGACCCGAAGCTCAACGCGGGCAGCCTCACGTACACGCACGCCTGGGGCCCGATGCCTCCGCGCGTCAACCGCACCATCATCGGCCGCATCCTGGTCGACTTGCGCAGCGCCACGTGAGGTGCATCGTGGCCACCTACAAGTGCCCGAACCCGGCGTGCACACGCACGGAGGAGGCGGGCAAGGCACCGCACCACAACCCGTGCCCGCCCGCGTTGGGCGGCTGCAACGAACCCGTCGGCCGCTACGTCCTGCCGGAGCCCGCCGTCGAGCTCGAGGCGAAGGCGAAGGGGAAGCGGGGGAAGTAGGTCATGCCGTCCACGTCGTGGACGCAGGACCTCGGCACCGTCGCCGCCAGCGGAGTCGCAAGCATCACGCTGGATGCGCGCCCTGACCTGCCCCGCAGCGCCCAGATTCGGAAGGCGACGATCCGCAACAGCTCGAACGCCCTGATCACGCTCGTGAACCACCCCGGTCAACCGACAGTGGATCCAGGCGACCGCCAGGACGTCGAGGAGTGCGGGCGCTACATGAATTTCCAGAACGACGCGAACGCGATCGCGGCGGGCGACGTCAAGGTCACGATCACTGCGGAGTGGCCGTAGATGTCGGGAATCACGTACCGCAGCAACCGCCAGAACCTGAAGTCGGCGAGCGTGGGCCAGGTCAGCGACCAGCCCCTCACGTTCCCCGCCCTCGGCGCCGGCAACCTCGTCACCGTGGGCGCCGCCAGCAGTGTCCTCATCATGGCCGCGGCCGCCGGCGTCGTGGGCCCGAACGTGTGGATCACGGTGCCCGCTTCGGCGGACACTGGGATCCGCGTCAACTTCGGTGCCGCCGCGGACGCCAACAGCTTCCTGCTGGGCCCGGGCACGTACATCTTGCCGACGTCGCAAGAGATTCGCGCACTCCGCGCGGGAGCCGCCGACGTCGTGTGCAGCGTCATGAGGGCGTCGGCATGAGTGGCGCCGCGAGCTCCGCGGGCCTCGGACCCGACAACGCGACGCTGGCGCAAGCCAACGGTAAGATGAAGGTCAAGGACGGCGGCGTCGGCACGACGCAATTGGCGGACCTCGGCGTCACGGCCGCCAAGCTGGCCGCCGGCGTCGGCGGCGTCATCGCGGACAAGCAAACGTTCGCGGGCAGCGGCACGTGGACGAAGCCTGCAGGCACGCCGAAGCTCGTGCGCGTCATATTGCGCGCCGGCGGCGCCTCCGGCGGCGCTGGAGGGAGCGGCTGCGGCGGTGGCGGGGGCGGGCAATGCATCGTGCGCGACTTCGATCCATCCGCATTGGGCGCGACTGAGACCGTCACGATCGGCGCCGGCGTCGCCGGCGTCTCGGGCACCACCAGCGGCAACAACGGCAACGACTCCATGTTCGGACCCCACATTACGGCCAGGGGCGGCGTCCAAGGCATCGGCAACGCCGGCGGCAACGGCGGCAACGGCGGCGGCTACGGCGCAACCGCAGGCCTCGGCCTCGACGGCCGCGGCACGCAAGGCGGGGGCGGCGGCAACGGCGCCACCGGCAGCGCGGGCGGCAACGCCGACGCCGCCGGCGGCGGCGGGGGCGGCGGCGGCGGAAACCCTGGCGCCACGGGGGGCAGCAGCTGCATGGGCGGCGGGGGCGGGGGCGGCGGCGGAGCCGTCGCCAACACCACCAACGGCGGCGCCGGCGGCCAAGGCAGCGCCGCCAACCCGACCTCGGGCGGCGGCGGAGCTGGCGGCGCAGCCAGCAACGCAGCCGGCGTGGCGGGCACGAGTCGCGCCCTGACCGGCAAAGCCGGCGACGGCGGCGGCGCCAGCCGCGGCTCAGGCGCCGGCGGAGCTGGCGGCACGCCCGCGGGCGGCGGCGGCGCATCACAAGCCGGCACCAGCGGCGCAGGCGCAGCGGGGGAATGCATCGTGTGGACGGTCTACTAGGAGGCAAACCATGCACTACGCTCTCGTGAACGAATCTGGACTCGTCGTCAACGTCATCGAGTGGGACGGCGAGACCGAATGGTGCGCGCCGGATGGCCTCGAGGCGATCCCGGACGACACGGGCCTGGTGGCGCAAGGCGACCAGTGGAACGGCGTCAGCTTCCAGGAGGCGCAAGCGTGACGTTCGTCTACGACCCGTTGCGCGGCTACGTGGATCCCGCGACGGGCCACTTGCTCGGCGACCCCGCACCCGGTGCCGGCTTCACGAACGTCGGCGGCGCCGCGGGTTTGCCGCAGGCGCCCCAGATCGCGGTGGCGGCCAGCAAGATGGGCCTCAACCCCGCAGCCCTCATCGCGTCGGCGCTGCAGCGGATCCGTGGCGGCGAATCCGCCGCCAGCGTCACGAGCTCGATCCTGCTCGGCGAGCAGCGCTGGGAGGACTCGCAGCGCCAACAGGCGTGGGCGCGTGGGCCGCTGTCGCCGCAGGACCTGCAGGTCGTCGAGTACGCGGCCCGCAACCCGACAACTTCCAGCGTCCCGCTCGCGTACGCGGCTGCGCCCTCGAGCCTCGGCAAGTGGCTCCTCGTCGGAGGCATCCTGGTCGGCGCCGCCCTCTTGTTCCGGAGGGCGTAATGGACGCCAAAGAACGCCTGGACGCAGTCAACGAGTGGGCCAAAGACCACGTGGGCCTCCTCGCGCTCGCCGGCGCCGCCGCCAGCGTGCTGCTCGTCTTGCGGAGGCGATAGCGTGGTGAGCTGGAGCAACATCACCACCATGCCCGTGCAAGCGCCCGCGGGCATCCGTGATTCCGCGTGGGCCGGCTACCAACAGGGCATGGCTTCAGCAGCCTGGGCCGCGCACCTGGCCGGCGCGCCCGACTCCGCGAACCCCTTCATCGGGGCCTTGCGAGCCACCACCGGGATCCAGCTCTCAACCCAGCCTCCCGCGCCAGTCGCCAGTGGCGTCGTGTACGGCGGCGCCTCGTCGTCGCCGCTGCCGTTGCTGCTGCTGGCGGCCGCCGGCGTCGCTGCGTTCCTGCTCCTGCGGAGGTAGCCCTTGGGCTTCAGTTTCCCGAATCCCTTCGACCCCAACTCGTACAGTTGGGTTGGACCCACGGTCGGCGTCGTCGGCGACAGCATCGGGAACGTGGGCGCCGTCGCCCTCGGCGGCCTCGGCGCCGCCGGCGGCGGCATCACGGGCCTCGTCACGGGCGAAGGCCTGGACGGCTTCGGGCAGGGTTGGAACGCCGGCGCATCCTTCAGTCCTCTCGGGCAACTCGGTGACCAGGCCCGCGCGCAAGTGCGCAGCACGTATGCGCGCCTGGATGCGAACCCGAACGTGCCGGAGTGGCTCAAAGTCGGCGCCACGGTCCTCGGGCCGCCGCAAACGCAGCTGGACGCCTGGATCAGTCTCGGCGGATCCGCACTCGGCGGCGGCTACGCCACGCGCGCCGCCAACCGCGCCGGCGCCGAAGGGGCAGGCGCCCTCGCGCGCATCTTCGGTTGGCAAGCCGCCAAGGACGCAGCCGGAGCCCTCGCCGTTGGCGAAGGCCTCCACTACGCTGGCAGCTGGCTCAGCGGAATCCTCCACCCCGGCGCCTCGACCTCGAGCTCGCCCTACGGCGCGCCGCCCGCTGGACCCGGTGGCGGCATCGGATTGCGCGGCTACGCCGTCCTGGGCGTCGCGGCACTTACTCTCCTCGCCATCGCGGCGCGGAGGCGATGATCATGGGACTATTCTCCGCAATCGGAATCGGTGCCGCCGAGGAATCTGGCGGAATCGCTCGCAGCCTCGCCCCCGCAGCCGGCGACGCCACTGCGTGGTGGCGCCAAGGCGCCCGCACCGCGACAACGTTTGCGGGCGTGGGCGCCGGCGTCGGCCTCGCCGGATGGCTCGGCGGCATGGGCCTCAGCGGCCTGGGCGCCGGCATCGGTGGCGCCATCGACAACACGTTCGCTGGCCTCGGCGACGCCGCCAAGAAGAGCGTCCCGATCCTGCTCGTGGGTGGCGCCGTCCTGGGCGCCATCATCCTGTTCCGGAGGCACGCATGACGCCGCGCCTGCAGGCCCTATTGCAGTCTGGCTTCACGGTGCTGTACTGCACGCTGGCGCACATGCACCTCCTGCCCTTCTCGTGATCAGCATGCTCACGCATTCGTGGTG
>JBHELM010000031.1:0-5125 GCA_046352715.1 Thermoplasmatota archaeon
GCGTAGAGGGCGCTCGCCTGCGTGGACAGGCCGACAAGCGTGTCGTACCAGCGGCCCGGCTCGCCTTCCGTCGGTGGCTCGTCCCCGTCCAGGAGCGCGACGCATCCCCCCGCGAGCCTGCCGGAGGTCGACTCCAGCCGGTCGGCCAGGTCGCGTTTCCGCGTCGCCTCCGCCACCTCCTCCGGCGTCAGCGGTCCCTCGGACGGGTCGGTCCATTCCGGCAGGCTGCCGCCCGGGGCCGTCCTTTCAAGCAGCTCAAACAACTTGCCGGCCTCGCCGAGCCCGCGGGGGCCGTCGCCCTCCAGGCCCCACTTGCGCACCACGGCGTCGGCGGCATAGCCCATCGAGGGGTGGCGGCGGGTGCGGAACAATTCGCGGGCCTCGGCTGCCGCCGCCTCGATGCGTTCCCGCCGCTCGTCGTGCTCCACGTCCTCAGCCAGGCGGCGGACCTCGTCTGCCGTCAGCCCGGCGCGGACGGCGTGGCCCGCCACGTGCCGGGCGGCGTCGGCGCGTGCCTCCTCCGTGCTGCCCCAGGAGGCGGTGCTGCGCTTGCCGCACGGGCAGAGCCAGGTGTGGGCGCCGCCGTCCGAGAACACCAGGCGCTCTGCCGGGAATTCTGGCGCGGCGGGTGCCGCCGTGCCGTGGAAGGACTCCGGGCGCGCCTCCCAGGTGCGGCGCAGCGCCTCGGCGTGCTTGCAGGGGGCGTCGGACGATGGGCAGGTGCAGCGGCTTTCCTGCGTCTTGGGGTTCCACGCCACCTCGTAGGTGCCGGTACGCCCCTCGATGCTGGCCGTCACCTCGTCCCCGGCGCGCCGGCGGCGCCGCATGGTGGGGGAGTCGACGTACTCCGCGACGCGGTCCTCCCACGGACGGGCCATGGCGCAGGAATGGGGCGGGGGGTTTCAGCATTGGGGATGGCCCTGGTGGTCATGCCCTGCGCAGCCGCGCCTTCATCTGCCGCAGCGTCCCCGCGTTGAGCACCTGCTTCTTGTCCACCCAGCCGCGCCGCGCCTGGTCCACCGCGTTCCGTTGGAACTTCATTTCCTTGATGCTGTGCGCGTCGCTGTCGAGCGCGAAGGGGATGCCTAACGCAGCCGCCCGACGGACAATCGGAACCGGCGGGTCCATGCGGTAGGCCTGCCCGTCGACCTCCAGCGCCCAGCCGTGGTCCAGGGCGTGCTCCAGCACCTTGTCCCAATCCAAGTCCATCGGTTCGCGGCGCCCAATCAGGCGGCCGGTGGGATGCCCCAAAATGTGCGCCTTGGGGTGCTCCATGGCCTGCAGGACGCGGCGGGTCAGCTCGGGGCCATCCGCCCGGTCGCGGTGGTGGAGAGAGCACACCACGACATCCATCTCGTCCAAGACGTCGTCGGGGAGGTCGAGGCCGTTGCGCAGGATGTCTACCTCCGCGCCCTTGAGGATGGTGATGCCCGCGGCGGCGTCGTTGGCCGCGTCGATGCGGCGCAGGTGCTCCCGCATCTCGGCGGGCTTGAGGCCGCCCGCGATGCTGGTGCGCTGGGTGTGGTCCGTGATGGCGACGTAGGAGAGCCCGCGCTTGCGGCTGGCCTCCGCCATGACCTCGATGGAGGAGGCGCCGTCGGTGGCCTCGGTGTGCATGTGCAGGTCGCCCTTGAGGTCGCCCAGCTCCACCAGGTCCGGCAGCGTCCCCGCCTCGGCGGCCTCCACCTCGCCGTCGCCCTCGCGCAACTCCGGTGCAATCCAGGGCAGCCCGAGGGCCTTGTAGAACGACGCCTCGCTGCCGTGCGCGGCGGGCCACCCCGGCTTCCTCGCCTTCGCCCGCTTGCGCAGCGCGGCCAGGTGCGCCTCGGAGCCGGTGGCCTCGACGAGCGCCGGGACGAGGTGGCTGGCGAAGCGCACCGTCACCGGCAGGTGGTCCGTGGTGGTGAGCCGCATCGTGGTACCCTCCAGGTCCACGTCGCCGGGCAGCGCGAGGTTGGCGGCCCACGCCCGCAGCGCCTCGGCCGGCTTGCCGCACGCCACCACCAGGTCCAGCCCCTCCACCGTGTCGGCGCAGCGGCGGTACGCCCCTGCCGGCTCGACGGCGCGCACGCCGGGGATGCGGCGCAGGTCCTCCACGAGCGCGTCCATCAGCGGCGCGAGCAGCGGCCGGATAAACGCCTTGTCCCGGGTGCGTCTCGTCCCCCGGCGCCGGTGCCGGTCGCGGCCTGGGCTGGGCTTGGGCGGCGCTCCGGTGCGGACGAACTCCGCCAGCAGGCCGGCGATGGCGGGCCCGACCTGGGGCAGCGCGGTGAGCGGCTCGCCGTCCTTCACCATCCCGGCCACGGGGCGCGGGTGGCGGCCGACGCTCAACGCCGCCTTGCGGTAGGCGCGCACGCGGTAGGGGTTCGCCTGCTGCAATTCCAGCGAGTCCGCCACCGCCTCCAGCATCGCGGCGAGCGCGGCGTTGTTCGGCGTCTTCTTTGCGGTCATTTTCCCTCCGAAACCACGAATTCCACGAATGGCACGAACGCGGGGAGGTCTTCGTGCAATTCGTGGTTCCAGGCGTCAGTCGGCATGGGCTGGCAGCCTCTGCTTGAGCTTCAGCACCGGCTCGAAGAGGTCGCCGAGGCGGTCGACGCGGCGCAGCGTGTCCTCCGGGGAGAAGAACAGGCGCTGCCGGTCGTCCTTGGCGAGCGCGCCGGCCAGCTCCCGCCACGTCACCGGCGCCGACACCCACGGCTCGGGCTTGGCGCGCAGGGAGTAGACGCAGACGGTGGTCTTCGACTCGGTGTTCTGGCTCCAGTCCACCAGCACCTTGCCCTTGCGCAGGTCCTTGCGCATGTTGGAGACCACCAGCTCCGGGTGCTCGCGCTCCATCCGCTCGGCCAGGGCGCGGCTGAACGGCTTGGTGCCCTTGGGCCCCTCGTAGGTGGCCTTCGTGTTGAGCGGGACGTAGACCTGGATGCCCTTGGAGCCCGACACCTTGGGGAACGCCTGGAGCCCCACCGAGTCGAGGTCGCGCTTGAGCCACGCCGCGACCTGCGCGCAGTCGAGGATGTCGGCGCCGGGGCCGGGGTCCAGGTCGAAGGCAATCATCGTGGGCCGCTGGACGTCCTTGCTGGTGGCCAGGAAGGTGTGCATCTCCAGGTCGCCGGTGTTGACGAGCCAGACCAGGCTCTCCAGCGTGTTGGCCATGCAGTAGTTGACGGTGCGGTCGTTGCGGTCGCTCCAGATGGGCACCGTCTCGACCCACTTGGGGTGCGGCGGGCACTCCTTCTGGTAGAAGAACGGCGCCTCGACGCCGTCGGGGTAGCGCTTGAGCGTCAGCGGCCGCCCCTTGAGGTGGGGCAGCAGGGCGGGGGCGACGCGGGCGTAGTAGTCGATGGCGTCCGCCTTGGTGAAGCCGGTCTGCGGGTAGAGCACCTTGTCGAGGTTGCTCAGCTCCAGCTCGTGGCGGCCGACGCGCACGGCGTGGACGGTGCGCCTCATCCCGCCGCCTTCTCCGCCTCGTGCCGCTCGCCCTTCTTGCGCGAGGCCTTCTTCGCGGGGCGCTTGGCGGGGCGGCGCGTCTTGGCCTCGGCCAAACTCTTCTCCAGCGCGGCCATCAGGTCAACGGCCTTGACGCTGGGCTTGGCGGCGGGCTCGACCACGACCTTGTGGCCCTTCTCCTTCCTCTCGACCGCCTCCAGGACGCGCTCGCGGTGCTCGTCCTTGTACTTCTCCGGGTCGAAGGGAGCGCTGAGGCTCTCGATGAGTTGCTCGGCCATGCGGAGCTGGCGCTTGTCCACCTCGTGCTTCGGCACCTCGGCCGAGACGGAGGAGGCGGGCACCATCTCGTCGAAGTGGTGCATCGTCTCCATCACGACCACGCCGTCGCGGGCGCGCAGGGCGACGAGGTGCTCCTTGTCGTGCATCACGAGCTGCGCGATGCCGACGCGGCCCGACTTCTCCAACGCCTCGAGGAACAGGCTGTAGGCCTTCTCCGCGTTCTTGTCCGGCAGCAGGTAGTACGGCTTGTCGAAGTAGGCCGGGTCGATCTCCGCCAGCGGCACGAAGTCGCGGATGTCGATGGTGCGGCTCGCCGCCGGGTCGATGTCCTTGAGCTCCTCGTCGGTGAACGTGACGTACTGGCCGCTGCCGACCTCGAAACCCTTGACGATCTCCTCCTGGGGCACCTCCTTGCCGTCGCTGGAGCAGGTGCGCCTGAACTTGATGCGGCCGCCGTCCTTGGCGTGCAGCAGGTTGAACTTGATGTCCTTGGGGCTGACCGCCCCGACGACCTTGACCGGGATGTTCACGAGGCCGAAGCTGATCGACCCCTTCCAGATGCTGCGCATGTCATGCCTCCCCGTCCATCCCCGCCTCCTCGTTCGGCGTTAGGTCTTCTTTTGCTTTCGCCTGCTCCCACACGACGTCTTTCGGAGCCTTGTCGGTGCGGAGCCCCTTGAACGCCGGCTGCCGCATCCGCCCCTCCCGGGTGAGGCCGGAGAACTCCACCTCGGCCACCAGCTCAGGGCGGACGAAGTGCGCGTCGCCGTTGCCGCCGTCTTGGGCCGCCATGCTGGAGTCGAAGGGGCTGGGGCCGGTCAGGGAGCGCAGCATCCGCAGCAGCTTGGGCAGCGTCGCCCCGCCCAGCCCCGCGCCCACCTTGCCCACGTAGACGAGGCGCTGCGGGTCCTCCAGGGAGCCGTAGTGGCCCATCAGGAGGCTGCCGATGGTGCCCGCGCGGTTGCCCTGCCCCTCGGACCAGCCGCCGATGACGAACTCCTGCCGCAGGCGGTTGCGGACCTTGACCCACGCCTCGGTGCGCGCCCCCGGGACGTAGGGGCTGTCGAGGCGCTTGGCCACCACGCCCTCCAGGCCCATGCACTTGCTGGTGCGCAGCATCGCCGGGCCGTCGGAGTGGTGCCGGGGCGTCGACCACGTGGGGCCATCGAGCTTGAGGGCGCGCAGCAGCCTCCGCCGCTCGGTGTAGGGCGCGGCCAGGAGGTCCCGCCCGTCGAGGTGCAGCAGGTCGAAGAGAATGTAGGCCGCGGGGACGGCGCGGACGCCCGCCTGGACGTTCAGCTCGCCGACGCGGCCGAGGCGCTGCTGGAGCAGGCCGAAGTCGGGCCGCCCCTTGGCGTCGAGGGCGACGATTTCGCCGTCCAGCACGGCGGCGTGG
>JBHELM010000032.1:0-3701 GCA_046352715.1 Thermoplasmatota archaeon
GGGGGCGGGGGCGGGGCCGGTGCTGGTGGGGACGCTGGGGCCGGCCGGCGTGGTGGCGCCGGGGGTCGGCTGGGCGGGCGCGGGGCTCGCCTGGGTGCCGACCGGGGCGGTCTGGCCGGGGACCTGGTCCACGGTCTGCACACCGGCGGCCTGCTGGGCGGCGCGCGCCTTCTTGGCGGCCTCCAGGGCCTCCTTCTCGCCGGGGCCGAAGATCTTGACCTCGTCGGGCAGGACGGCGTCCTTCTTCATGATGCGGACGGTGCAGCCGATGACGCCGAGCTTCTTCTTGCACTGGGCGTAGCCGACGTCCATCAGGGTCAGCGCGGTCTCGCCACAGTACTTGACGTGGCCCTGGATGAACTTCTCGCGGCGCTTGCGCTGCCCGGTGAGCTTGCCGGCGATCTCGACGATGACGCCCTGGGCGCCCGAGGCCATGACGCGCTGCGTCGTGCTGTGGCCGACGCGGCGGAAGTGCCAGCCGCGCTCCAGGCTCTCGGCCACCTTGATGGCCATGATCTGGGCGTTGAGGCCGGGGTTGTAGTTGGGCTCCTCGACCGAGATCTGCGGGTTCTCGATGCCGAACTTGCCGTGCAGGCTGGAGGTGAGCTCGTTGATGCGCCGCGGCGGCCGATGACCATGCCGGGGCGCTCGGCCACGATATTGACGCGGGTGCCCAGCGGGGTGCGCTGGATCTCCATGCCGCCGTAGCCGGCGCGCTCGGTCTCCTTCTTGACGTAGTCCTTGACGAGGACGCGGTTGACCGCCTCCTTGATGAACTTGCGCTCGACGGCCATTACGCGGCCTCCTTCGTCTCGGGTTCCTCGACCTGGCTCACGATGACCTCGAAGTTGCACTTGCGGTTGTAGTGGGGGGTGGCGCGGCCCTGGGCGCGGGGCGTGAACGCCTGGATGACCGTGCCCTGGTACGCGCTGGCGTGCGTGATGACGAGGCGCTCCTTGTCGAGCCCCTTGTACTCGGCGTTGGCTTCGGCGCTCTGCAGCACCTTGAGGAAGCGGGTGACGACGCCGACCGGCCACTTGCCGGGGCCGAAGCCCTCGCCGCGGCGGTGGTGGATCTTGCGCACGCGCACCTTGAACGGCACGGGGGTCTCGAGGCGGGCGACCGACTCGAGGAACTCCTTGGCGCGGCCGACCGGCATGCCCTTGATGGCGCGGGCGACGTTGCGGCCGCTCTTGGGGGAGCAGTCGAGGTCGCGGCCGTAGGCGCGGGCGGTCTTGGCGGCGTCGGCGGGGATGGTGGAGTAGTACGTGGCCATGGGACTCACTTCAGGGGGACGTGCTTGCTGCCACGGGTCGCACCGACACCCACGCCCGAGTGGACGCAGGCCTTGGTGGTGATCGCGAACTCGCCGAGGCGGTGTCCGATCATCTCGGGCTGGACGGTGACGTTCAGGAACTCCTTGCCGTTGTGGACCTGGATGATCTTGCCCACGAAGCGGGGCAGGATGCCCATGTGGCGGTAGTGCGTGCGCACGACCTCGCCGGGCTTGGCCTCCGCGACCTTCTCCAGGAACTTGAGCTCCTCGGGCTTGACGCCGCGGGTGTAGAGGCGGCGGGTGCGGGACGGCAGCAGCGGCAGGATCTCCGCCATCGGCATCGCCTGCAGTTCGCTCAGCGTCTTGCCGCGGTAGAGGAACTCCTTCTTGGCGCGGGTCTCGATGACGGCCTTTGCCTTGCGCAGCTTGCGCCGGGCGGCGCCAGGGTTGTTGATGACACGTTTCGCCATGGAATTACCTCCTCATGCCGGTGCGGCTGGGTGCGATCTTGCCGACCTTGCGGCCGGGGGGTGCGCCGCGGGCGACCGAGGTCTGCCCGCCGCGGAAGTTGTGCGCGCCGCCACCGTGCGGGTGGTCGACGGGGTTCATGGCGACACCGCGGACGCGGGGCCAGCGGACGCCCTTGGCCTTCATGGCGTGGTACACCTTGCCGGCCTTGAGGTAGGGCTTGTCGCCGCGGCCGCCGCCCGCCACGAGGCCGATGGTGGCCCGCGCCAGGGGGTGGAAGTTGCGGAACTTGCCCGAGGGCATGCGCACGATGGTGCGCTCGGCCTCGTGGGTCACAATCTCCGCCGCGTTGCCGGCGGTGCGGCAGAACTTGCCGCCGTCGTTGGGGCGCGCCTCCATGTTGTAGATGGGGGTGCCCTCCGGGATCTTCGACACGATGGTGACGTTGCCGGGCAGGATCTGGGTGGTGTCCGTGAAGGTCACGGTCTGGCCGACCGCCATGCCCTCGTTGGCGATGTGGAGGGTCTCCAGGCCGCTCTCCAGCTTGACCCGGGCCAGGATGCAGGTGCGGCCCGGGGCGTGCTCCAGGGCGACGACGGTGCCGGTGCCCATGAACTTCACGGGGTAGGAGACGTTGCCCTTGTGCAGGTGGCTCGGGGAGAGCTCGCGGGGTGCGCCCGCGCCGCGGCGGCGGGTCAGGATGCGCTTCCCCATCAGAACACCCCGATGCGCATGCCGATGTCTTCGGCGCTGGTCTCGCCGCCGAAGCGGACGATGGCGCGCTTGCCGTCCTTGGTGATGCGGGTGTTCACGGTCGCGACCTCGCAGCTGAAGAGCTCCTCGACGGCCTTCTTGATCTGGTCCTTGTTCGCCGAGCGGCGGACGAGGAACTCCAGGGAGTTGTTCTCGTCCATCAGGCGCATCGTCTTCTCCGTCACCATCGGGTGCAGGAGGATGGCGTGCGGGCTGCTGTTGGTCATGCGAAGGCCTCCTTGAGGTGGGCCAGGGCACCGGTGGTGTAGACCGTGAGGCGGCCGGCGTCGCCGCCGGGGGCCAGGTGCTCGGCCGAGAGGTTCTTGGCGGCCACGACGTCGACGCCGGCCAGGTTCTTGGCGGCGGGCGCCTTGCCGTCGGCGGTCACCAGCAGCAAGGACTTCGGGGTCCTGTAGCGGCGGCCGCGCAGCTTGCCCATGCCGGCGCGCACGTGGACGCCGTCCTTGGCGCGGGTCAGGTCGGCCGCGAGGCCCAGCGCGCCGAGGAACTCGGCCAGGTCGCTGGTCTTCTCGGTGGTCACCGCGTCGTCGGCCACGACCACCGGCAGCGCCAGCTTGGCGTCGACCTGGTGGCCGCGGGCGCGCACGACCTCGCTGGCCGCCGTGGCCGCGATGGCCGAGGCGATGGCGAGGCGGCGCTCCTGCGCCGGGATGCGCAGGGTCCAGAAGTGGCGGGACTCCGGCGGGTGGGCGCGGCGGCCCTTGAACGCGTTGGGCACGAAGGCGGCGTCGCTGGCCTGCTTCTTGCGCGGGGTGCGCGCCATGCCCTTGCCCTTGCCCGGCCACTCGACCGAGGGGCGCTCGCCGGCCACCGGGCTGGCGCCGTAGCGCTGGCGGCGGTTGGCGCGCGCGACCTTGACCGCCTTGCGGATGAGGTCGGTGCGCAGCGGTGTGGCGAAGACGGCGGGCAGGTCGGTCGTGCCGGCCGCCTTGCCGTCCTTGCCGTGGATGGTGATCTTGGACATGCTTAGGCCCCCTGCTTGGACTGGGTGGACACGTAGCGGATGTCGGCCTCCTTGACCTCGATGCCGCGGGTGTAGCGCACGGCGTCGCGCATCCGGATGATGCGCTTGGCGGGCCCCGGAATGGAGCCGTGGACCAGGAGGTACTCGGTGCGCACCACGCCGTAGTGCGGGAAGCCGCCGGCGGGCGTGACCTCGGCGCCGTCCGCGCCGATCCTGAGG
>JBHELM010000033.1:0-7394 GCA_046352715.1 Thermoplasmatota archaeon
GATGGGCAGCGCCTTGGCGATGGGTGCGCCGAGCAGCGCGTCGAGCGTGGTGCCGTGGACGGGCAGCGCGCCCTTGAGGAGGTCCTGCGGCGTCTGGAGCAGGGGGCCGAGGTGCTCCTGGGCGCTCTGGACGGCGCCCTCGGCGGCGCGGCGGCCGGACACCAGGGTGTCGTTGACGAGGCGCAGCGCGAAGTCGGGCAGCAGGCCGCCGGAGAGGAGGTCGATGAACTCCGGGACGTTGATGCCCGGGGTGGGCAGGATGTGGTCGGTCTCCATGTTGTCGCGGAAGCGCCAGTTGACGGCGATGGCGACCGGGATGGAGTTGTTGACCGGCACGTAGGCCAGCGGGTAGGGCAGGGTGAGGTCGACGAAGGCGGGCCGGTGCGTGTTGCCGGGGTCGACGCTCACGTTGGGCTCGGCCGAGCCGGGCAGGCCGCCCGCGAAGTCGCCGATGCCGGTGAGGTTGAGCGGCGAGGGGACGGTGATGCTGCGCTCGACGTGCGGGTAGACCTCGCCGATGCCGGGGCTGCCGCGCTCGCGGAAGATGCCGTCGAACCACGACTTGAGGGTGTAGGGCAGCGGCAGCGGCGTGTAGAAGCGCGCCACGCCGCCCGCGTCGGTGTTGGTGAAGTAGATGCAGACGTTGAGGTGCTCCAGCTCCATCGCGACGTGGCGCAGGCCGGTGAGGTCGCCGATGAGCTTGAACGGCGGCTCCAGGCACACGGCGGTGTCGGAGACCGGCGTGTTGGGTGCCAGGAAGCGGTAGACGTCGTAGATGGTGCCGACGCCGATGTTGATGGGGAGCTGCAGGATGCCGGTGGGCGTGGAGATCCAGGTGTGGCCCGAGTAGAGGCCGGGCAGCAGCCACTCGCGGGGCGGGTCGAGGGGGGAGCTGGCGTTGGCCTGCTGGCTAGCGGGCGCCGCGGCGGGGACGGCGTCGAGGGTGAGCGTCACCATCGCCACGTCGTCGCGCAGGGTCTCGACGTGGACGTTGCGGAGCTGGACCTGCAGGTGGCCGAAGTCGGCGCCCGCGAGGTCCTGCATCACCTTGTGGCCCAGCTCGTCGGTGAGGAAGCGGAAGTCGGTCTGGCCGGTGGCGCCCCACGCCGAGGGCGGGGCGGCCTGGACGGCGGCGACGTTGGCCTTGCCGGTGACGACGACCTGCGCGACGCCGATGGACTCGCCTTTCTGCAGGTTGTAGGGGCTGAAGACGAGGCCGGAGCCGCGCAGGAAGGCGGGTGGCAGGGCGGTGTCGACGCGGCCGGCGTCGACGAAGCCGGTGCCCTGCGCCCAGGCGGAGACGCCGTCCCGTGGCTGGGCCTGGCGCGCCAGCATCCCGACGAGGTCCTGGGTGTCCCAGGGGTGGGTGGGGTCGCGGTTGGCGGCGCGCAGCCGGCCGAGCGCCTGCGCCACGCGGGCGGCGGCGCCCAGGCTGTTGGGGACGTAGGGGATGCCGTCGTGCGCGGCGCCGAGGCGGCTGGCGACGGCGCGGTTGTTGGCGGCGGCGCCCAGCAGGTCGGCGGCGCTGGAGTGGCGGGGGCGGGGGTCGGCCACGAAGTCGATGCCGTTGCCGTGCGCGGCGGCGCGGCGGTCGGGGCCCTTGCAGGCGCCAGGGGCGGGGCCGGCCAGGGAGCCGTCGGCGACGGTGACGGTGCCGACCGTGTCGCTCACGCCGACGACGGTCATGTACTCGTCGGCCAGGGCGGCGCACGACTCGGAGGGGACCACGACGGCGACGCCGAGGCGGGTGAGGGCGAGCACCTGCTCCTGCAGCTCGGCGTCGAAGTGGAAGTCGTTCCACACCGACTCGACGAGCGGGCGGTCGCGGGCGTAGACCTGGTCGAGGTGGGCGTGCAGCGCGTCGACGATGGTGGCGGCGCCGGCGGTGGAGTCCAATTGGAGCAGGCTGCCGACGTCGAGCACCTCCTCCAGCACGGACTTCAGCTCAGGGCCGGTGGCGTGGCCGGCGTCCACGCCGTGCCAGTCCGCCGTGGCCGCGGGGAGCGGGGCGTCGGCGGCGAGCGGGACGTTGGGGGTCTGCGCGACGGCGAGGTCGGGGCGCATCGTGTCCTGGAGCGCGGCGGGCATGAGGATGCTGGAGGGGAGGCCCCACAGCACCGCGTCGACGGGGGGCACGCCGTCGCGGCCACCGTGCCGGGCCAGCAGGAGGGCGTTGCGCAGGACGCTGCGGTCGAGGGTGCCGGTGGCGGGCGACAGCACGGAGGCGAACAGGACGTTGGCGGAGCCCGACTCGACGAGGCTGCGCACCAGCGTGGCGCCGACGTGGGTGGTGGGCTCGCCCAGGCCGGTGGTGGCGGACGCGTAGCCGACGGCGCCGAGGCCCGCCGCGGGGTCGAAGCCGGGCACCGACGCCAGCGGCGCCAGCAGGCCGGGCACGCCGTCGAGCGGCACGAGCAGGGGGGCCTGGCGCGCGTAGTCGCCCAGGAAGTCGCCCAGCACGAGGACGTTGGGGGTGGGGCCGAGGGCGGCGCCGGCCGCGTCGCGCGCGGTCTGGGCGGCGATGCCGGCGAGCGGGCCGGGGTCGCCGCCGAGGGCGTCCTGCGCGGCGTCGAGGGCGCTCGGCTCCCAGGTCGCGGTGCGGTCCTCGGCGGCCACCAGCGACAGGGCGGTGGGCTCGACGTAGAGGGGGCTGGTGACGCGGTCGACGTAGGTGCGGCCGGCGTCGGTGAAGGTGGCGGTGAGCGTGAGGTGGTGCAGGCCCGGCGAGAGCGGGCGGAAGGCGATGGCGTCGCTGCCGTCGAAGCCCCACAGCAGCAGCGAGGTGACCTGGACGTCGGCGGTGGTGGTGCCGGGGGCGAGGGGGGTGGTGTCGTAGTCCCAGTGGACGCTCGTGAGCAGGGCGCTGGGGCTGGAGCGCGAGACGGCCGTGACGAGGCTGTGCGCGAGGGCCCAGTTGCGGTCGAGGCTGAAGCGGGCGCGGTGCGCGGCGTCGTCGTCGGTGTCGAGGACGGTGGGGTGCGCCGCCGGGTCGCCACCGTTGACGTCGTTCGCGGCGTCCGGGAAGGAGCCGGAGGCGTAGGGCGGGGGCGCCAGGCCGCCGGCGGGCGCGGACACCGCTTGGCCGGGCTCCGCCTGGGGGCTCTCGCCGGGCGGGACGACCTGGGCCAGCGGCGGGCCGTTGCGGTAGCCGGGGACGGGCGGCTCGGGGAGGGGTGCCGGCAGCGGCGACGGCTCCTGCGCGGGCGGCGTCGGCGCCGGGTCGGCGGGGGCCGGAGTGTCGGGGCCGCTGGAGGGGTCGACGGGGGCCGGACTGGGCGCGAGGGAGGGCGGCGGGATTGCCGGCAGACCCAAGGCGGCAGCCTGCCAGGCGCCGGCGACCACGAGGAACGCAAGGGCGATTGGAAGGACGTGGGTTCGGCCCGTTGCCATGCCCAACCGCATCCCTCGAGGATAAAAGAAAAATCTGGCTAAAGCGGATACATGTCAGATGGGAAACGTTGGCAAAACGAAAAGAACCATCAAGTCCGGAATCGCTGCATCTCTCCTGGAGTCCACGACGTTTTCACCGCTGGTTGTGATTTCACGAAAATCCAGACTCTTTGACCATTCTGTCGTCAAGTCGCCGAACCATCGAACAAATGGCCGATGCCTCCCAGGCGACGAATCGCGGACGGCAGGCCCACGCAAGGACTCTCCGTGTTCCAGGTTCCTGGGGCTCGGGGAGGAGCTGCACTTACGCCTTGTCGCTGGGGACGCCGTGCGTCGTGGACAGCTCGTCCGCGCTGGCCTTGTCACCCGGCTTGAGGTCGCGGATCTTGCGCACTGGGACGCCGCCGTAGACCGCGTTGGCGTCGAGCTGGCTGCCCTTCGGCACCAGGCTCATGGCGCCGACGTGGCAGTTGTCCCCCATCGTGACGCCGGGGAAGATGTTGGCATACTGGCCCACGGTGCAGTTCTTGCCGATGCGGACCGGCTGGCGGACGAGCCGGCTCTTCTCGCCGACGTGGCCGAGGATGCTGGCGTTGGCGCCGATGACGGTGCGGTCGCCCACCTCCAGGATGTCGAGGTCGTAGACGTGCTGGGTGTTGAACACCACGTCCTTGCCGATCCTGGCGCCCATCATCCGCAGGTAGACGGGGTAGATGGTGGTGGCGCGCGCGAAGCGGCCGAACACCGTGTTGAACATGAACTGCATCCCGTTGAGGTTGTACCAGGGCCAGATCTTGAACGAGTGGATGGGGACCTCGCCGATGTGGGGCTTGAACCGGAAGATGAACTTGACCAGCGGCAGGACGAACATCAGCGCGATGCCGAAGGTGAAGAAGCCGAGGATGCTGAAGTAGATGCCAACCAGCGGGTCGAGGACGACGCGGAGGTAGGCGTGGGAGGGCAGGACGTCGAGGCTCCACCCCCACGCGCCCAGCCAGAAGCCGGGCAGCGCGGCCACCGCCATCATCATCCCGAGCGTGACGTAGGAGTAGACCCAGACGAGGCTCGCTACGACCTTGATGGCCCTTCCCATGCGCTGCGGCCATGCCGGCCCGCCCTATTTAGTGAAGGCGGCCAGCCCCCGCCTCCCCGCTGGAGCCTTCCCACGCTGCGAACCGTTCACAAGGGTTCTTTGCGGGGACGGATTGGCCGCCTCGATGCCCGAAGGCGAAACCGCGCCAGGGATGCCCCGGTGGGTGAAGGTGCTCGGCGGCGTTGCGCTGGCCGCGTTGGCGCTGTTCCTGGTCCTGCACCTGATGGGCGCCGCGCCCGTCCGGCATTGAGCCGTTCATGCTGATGCGACCGCGGGTGCGGTAAGCCGCGCTCATCGGCCACGTCGCGGCGTCGGTCGGCTGGATGGGCGCCGTCGCCGCGTTCATCGTCCTCGACGCCGCCACCGTGGCAAGCGAGGACGTCCAGGTGCTGCGCGCCGCCTACATCGGGATGGACCTCGTCACCGACTGGGCCATCGTTCCGCTCGCCCTGGCCGCCTTCGCCAGCGGACTCGTGATGTCCCTGGGCACCAAGTGGGGCCTCTTCCGCCACTGGTGGGTGCTGGCCACCCTGGCGCTGACGGCCGCGGCCACGCTCGTCCTCCTGGTGCAGGTCCCCCTCATCGGCCACCGCGCCAGCATGGCCGCCGACCCGGCGACGTCCGACGCGGACCTGCGCGCCATGGGCAACCTGCTCCTCCACTCCGTGGGCGGGACCGTCGTGCTCCTCGTTATCACGGTCCTGAACATCGTGAAGCCGCGCGGCCTGACCAAGCACGGCTGGAAGAGGCAGCAGGCGGACAAGCAGTCGGGCCTTGGCTGACGCGGGGGCGGCCAAACCTTCAAGCGGCCCCGCCCCGTCGAACGCGCGTGAAGCCCTTCCTGCCCCTCGCGGTCCTCCTGTGCGCCGCCTTCGCCGGCTGCGCCGCCTCGGGGCCCGCCACGACCACCCCCGCCGCCCCTGCCACGCTGCTGGAGCGCACCGCGGCCAACGTGCCCGCCCTCCAGTTCAACGCCACCGCAGGCGTGCAGTGGTGGAGCGACTTCGCGCAGACCTACACCTTCCGCAACGCGTTCGCGCCCAGCAACGCCGCCGCCCGCGACCACATCGCCGCTGGGCTGGCCGCCGCGGGGCTGCACGTCCGCATCCGCCTCTACCCCGCCAGCGCCTTCGGCCCCGCGCTCCCCGCCACGGCCGGCCCGCTCTTCGTGAGCGTCGTCGAGGCGACCAAGCCCGGCCGCGACGACCGCACCATCGCCCTCGGCGCGCACTACGACAACACGGCCGCGGCCACGGTGCAGGCCGCCTACGACAACGGCGCGGGCACGGCGACGCTCTACAACCTCTGCACCGCCCTGGCCAAGCTGCCGACGCCGACGCAGCACACCTTCACCTGCCTGTTCTTCGACGGCGAGGAGCTCGGCCTCGTCGGCTCGCAGGCCTACGTCGCGGACACGACGCACCCGGTGCCGGACGCCTACCTCGGCTTCGACATGACTGGCCTCAACTGGCCCGGCATCGACACCACCCTCCCCGGCAACGCGCAGTGGAAGCTGTACGCCTGGACCGGCGCCGAGTTCGCGGACGCCCTGTACCCCTTCCTCAACGGCACGCTGCACCAAGTCCTCGGCTACCCGCTGGCGGGCGCGGAGGCGTTCCCCTTCAACGACCGCAACTCCGACGAGGCCAGCTTCGCCGACGCCCACGTCCCGACCCTCCGCTTCGCCGGCGGCCGCACGGCAGGCCTCTACCCGCAGTACCACAAGCCCGGCGACACGGTCGACTACGTCTACCAGTTCGCCGGCAGCCGGGAGCGCTTCGAGCAGGGGATGGCCGCCGTCAGGACCGCGTGGCAGGTCGCGCTCCAGCTCGACCAGACCAGCCTGGACGAGTTGAAGGCGGCCTACCGCTGACCACACGAACCGTGTTCGGCAGCCGCACCGGCACCGCGGATGCGGGGCGCAAGCGTCTTCGCGCAATCCGTGGCTCAGGTGGCGGCGTCGTAGCCAGCCTTCACCGCGGGCAGCACCTTCTCCAGGTCGGCGTCGTCCGCGTAGGGCAACTGGAGCCAGCCCTTCATCACCATCTCCCCCTTGGGCGACGGGTAGGTGAACGGCGTGCCCTTGAGCTTCTTGGCGAACGCGGCGGCCTGCCTCTCGGGCAGGTTGCGCACCACGACGAAGCCGTCGCGCAGGAATGCGAACAGTTCGCCGCCGCGCCGGTAGCCGGGGCAGCCGAACATCTTCTTCACCGCGACGTCGGGCCACGCCAGGACTTTCTCCTCCAGCAACTCGCGGAGGGCACCCATCTCGGCGTCGGAATAGATCTTGGCCACATCCCTGGAATTCCAGCGGGGGCTTCAAGATTTCAGTGACGCGCCCGCCGCACGCCGAACCGCGAAACGCGCGAACGGCCTTTTTTGGAGTTGTCCGCCGACCGCGAACCGCGGAGGACGCGGAACGCGCGGAAGCTGGTCTCCGCGACCTCCGCGGTTCGTCGGGGATTGCCGACCATCCAACCGCGAAGCACGCGAAAGGCAGGGAACTTTTCCCAAAGTTTCGTGGAGTTCGCGGTCAGCCGGTGGGCGCGCGGCGGACGTTGACGATTTTCTCCACGGTCGCGTGGACGACGCCGTCCTTGTCCACCAGGTCGACGCTGTAGGTGCGGTCCACCTTCGGCTCCGACTCCAGCAGCCGCCTCACCTCGGCGACCTCCGCGTCGGGCATCCGGCAGACGGCGGTGAGGGTGGAGCGGCCGGGCTTGCGGAAGCGGATGCTGGCCGCCTTGTCCCAGACGAGGTAGGCGGGGCCGAGGCGGTGCATCAGCATGAACATGAAGTGCGGGTCCATCGCCGCGTAGAGCGAGCCGCCGAAGATGGTCCCCACGTAGTTCCTCGTGCGCCAGTTCAGCGGGATTTTCACGCGCATCTCGCTCCAGTCCGGAGCGATGTA
>JBHELM010000034.1:0-10106 GCA_046352715.1 Thermoplasmatota archaeon
GTGCAGGCGCGCACCCCAAGCCCGAAATAGCGCGGGGCCGTCGAAGCGGGCGTGTACATGGACGTGGACTGCCCGAAGTGCAGCGCCGTGACGACGCACGACGTCCCGGCGCGGCAGGCGGGGCGGACCGACTACCCGGTCGAGTGCCCCCACTGCGGGGCGAAGTTCGAGCTGTGGCTCGACCCGCAGTGGTTCATGATGTGATCCAGGGCTGCTTTTTCATTCACGCAGACTGGCCATAGGCTTTTGGCTGTCTTGGCATTGCTCGTGACGGGTCGCTAGATGTGTGCAACCATTTTTTGACCGGCTGCAACCGGTCGGAGGCTCTGCACAAATGTCAGACCCATAGGTGAAAACAATGGAAAAGATGAACCTGCCTCCAGGTGTCCACAGCACTTCCCGCCACACCCGGAGCCTTCTAGCCTCCGTGATGGCTGCAACATTGCTGGCCGCTGCGATTCCCGGCGCTGTGCATTCCGCCGCTGCAACACCATCATCCATCTCGGCCATTTTTTCTCCGGTCGGCTCTCTGTCCAGTTCATGTCTGCCCACGGAGGTTCCGGCGGCTGGGTATGTCATCCGCGAAGCTGACGGCGCGTTCACGTTGGCAGCGGTTGGCGGAGGTGCGGGGTTCTCCGTGCATGTGTTGGAAGTCCCTGGCCAGCCACCCCTTGTCACCGGAAACCTGTTCTGCGGGACAGAGGTCGGTCAGGTCCAGCGGGCGAACATCCTCACCTTCGACTGCGGGAAAACCAACTTCGCCACTCTTGTCGAGGCGAACAACGTCGCGGTCTATTTCGTGGAGAAAGCCGATGATGAGGCCTCGGCGTTCTGCAACATCCTCCCTTACGACTGCCTCCACGACTGCCTTGCCGCGGCCGTTGACACGGTGGGCTGCATGGTGGCCGGCACCAACGCGAACCCGGACGAACTCCTGGATGTCGGCGACGTGGGACTCACTGGCACCGCAATGTATGGCATCGGTGGCCTGTGGGGAAATTCGTATTGCACCTACCATGTTGCCGCGCCCATCATCCCATTGGCGCTTGACACTGGAACGGCGGGGAGTCCAGTGAAGATCACCGCGAGTGGCGATGGCGGTTGCGTCCACCGGGGCGGCTCCACGTACGACTTCAATTTCACCGTCAGTGGGCACACGCAAGATTCCTCATACCATGGAACGTTCTTGGCGTTCGTGGAGGAGTCCTCCGTGACCTTCCGCGTCCCGGCCGCCTCTTATCCTGCCGCTAACTATCATGATTCCTTCGATGGCCTTGGCGGAGCCGCTTCCTGTGCTGCAGGATTCGCGAGCGCCATGTCGAATGCGATGGGCAGAGCCAATGCATGGGCTGCGGGCGAGCTAGCTGTCATCGCGACGTAGCTTCTGGGCCTTCAGGGCAGGCTGTCCTACATCCAATTGATTGATGGAAGCTGGCTCGTCAACCTGCAGGGCGAAGGGACTGGGCACCTCGCAGCAGAAACTGCTTTCATGGGGCCTTTTGCGGGCCCGACCGCTTGGCAGTGGGAAGCCACCTGGAAGATTCTTGAGCAAGACCCTGCCACATTGCTGGTGGCGGGCAAGGGGAACAGCTTGGGCATCCTTCCCACGCTCTAAATACATCCACTGGCGTCGCGACCTCACATGATGGCGCGCCCAGGGCTTCCAGGGATGGAGTTCCCCTGGCTGGCCGCAGCCATCACCCTCCTCGTTTCCTCCTCGTCGCTGGCGGGGTGCCTAGGCATGGGCCCACCGCGGGACCAAGTCCAGGTGAACCTACATTCATTCACTCTGACGGCATCAAACGGGGATGGTCCCCTGCGTTTGCTTGCCGCCACCGACCGGAACGCAAGCACGGAGTGGATTTGGAAGCCCTCCGCAGGCAAAGTCGCGGATGCCTTGGACCGGGACGTCGAGGTTGCCGCGGCGGTCAGCACAAGCGGCGGGAAGAGGTTGGAATTCCTGTTGAGCACGGATGCGTTTGAGGTGGTTGCGTGGCGGGAGGTTGGGTCGTCGGCGCTGGCCTACCCCCCGCGGAATTGGTTCGATGGGCCACGCGACCTCCTGCCCTTCCTTCCCTTCCGGGTAGCCGGGCTTCCGCTGGCAATCGGACAGGAGACCACGGTCAACTTCATGGGCTATGCCGTGACCGTCCTTCCCCTTGGGCTCCAGTGGCAGGTGTCGGTCCCTCTGTCCATCCATGGCGAGGTCGTGACCATTTCCTACGAGTTCCAGTTTGCCGGCGACCTGGTCCTGCCAGTGCGGGTCACGGAGCAGATTCCCGCCGGGAGCGGGACCGTGGCTCATGTGCTTTGGGCGATGGAGGCCTTCGTTCCAGGCGACGGGCTTCCGGGGCACGCATCCGACCCCCGCCAATCGCTGTGGGCGGCGCTTCCAACTCTGCCGTTTGGCACCTTCGCTGGCCAGCCGCCCGACGACGCCGCCTCTTCCTTGGCCTTTGGCTTGAAGACGGCGCTTGAGTCGGCCAAGGCCTGCCACCCTGTCGATTCTGCTTGCAGTGCAACCGTGCCCCACTACTTGCTGGCACACCCTTTGGCCACTGTCACAGCGGCCGATTATTTCGACGACCGCGTCTCGGCCACGACGGAGGCGGCCTTTGTCTCCGTGGAGCACAATTGGATTGTTCAAGTCTCGGACAAGGACCAATCCTTCCTGAGGTTCAGCGTGCAGAGGCAAGACAGGGTGCCGCCGGATGCTGCCCCCTACTTCGTCCGCCGTTTGGCGGAGAGCGGCTACACCCCAGGGTTGGCCACCGGTCTTCCGCTCGTCACCCTGTCATCGGTCTATTCGCAGTGCACGAAGACGGCAGGCGCATCGCGCTTCCAGTTCTCGTTTGCCGCCCCATTCCCCCTTGCCGACCCCCCCGTGATCGGGGGCGTCCAGCAAGGGCCGGGCGCAACATACACCTGTTCCTTCTCCAATGGTGGCGAATTCACCCCGTTCTCACAAGTGGATGCGGGAACCGGGTTTGCCTTGTTCAAGGGGGGCTGTGGGTTCACCCATTGCCAAGCGGCAATCCTGCCCAATGTCTAGGCTCGGGGGGGCTGCATCATCGGCTCCCCGTTGGGCGTGCACTGCCCGCCAGCCGTCGCGTACGAGCCTTTCCACGTGCCGCGCGCAACCTGCTCGATGCCCTCGGCGAGCGCGTCGATGTCCTCGGCCGTGTTGTAGAGGCCGAGGCTGGCGCGGGTGGCGCCGGGCAGGTCGACCTCCTCGCCGCGCGCGAGGGCGTCGGTCCACTGCGTGGTGTCCTTGAGGCCGAGCAGGCGGTGCAGGAGCGGGTGGGCGCAGAAGCAGCCGTTGCGGGTGGCGATGGCGTGCTCGTGGTCGAGGACGGCGGAGACCAGCTCGTGCCGGACGCCGGGGACCAGGAAGGTGAAGACGCCCACCTTCTCGGTGGCGCGGCGGGGGCCGAACAGCGTCACGCCGCGCGCCTCCTCCAGCTCGCCGAAGCGGGCGAGGCCGTGGCGGGTGAGCCGCGTCTCGTGCTCGCGGACGTTCTCCATGCCGAGGCCCTCGAGGTAGCGCGTGGCGGCGGCGAAGGCGACGGCGCCGGCGATGTTGGGGGTGCCCCCCATGTGGCGGTCGGGGCCCTTCGTGAACAGGGCGGACTCCGGCGTGACCCACTCGACGGTGCCGCCGCCGGGGAGGTACGGGGGCGCCGCGTCCAGGAGGTCCTTGGGCCCCATCAGGAAGCCGGAGCCGAGCGGGGCGTACGCCTTGTGGCCGGCAGCGGCGAGGAAGTCCAGGTGCTCGGGGTGCCCCTCGGGCTTGCGGTCGATGGGGGCGTGCGCGTAGAGCTGCGCCGCGTCGACGAGGATGCGGGCGCCGTGGTCGTGCGCGAGACGGGCCAGCTTCCCGAGCGGCGGCAGGGTGCCGGTGACGTTGCTGGCGCCGGTGACGGCGAGGAGCTTGACCTTGGTGGAGGCGAGCTTGGCCGCGACGTCCTCCAGCACGATGCGCGCCTCGGCGTCGACCTCGGCGTGCAGGACCGGCTCGCAGGCGCGGTGGGGCAGCTCATTGCTCTGGTGCTCCAGCAGTGTCGCGAGGGTGGCGCCGGGCTGGCCCGCCATCACGTGCGCGGCGACGTCGAGGGCGGCCGTGGTGTTCTGGCCCAGGACGGTGACGGTGGTGTCGGGCTCGGCGCGCACGAAGCGCTGGAAGGTCGCGAGGGCGCCGTCGAACAGCTCCGACGACTCCTGGCTGAGGGTGTGGTTGCCGCGGTGGATGTTGGCGTACTGGCTCTCCAGCAGCCCGGTCACGGCGGCGAGGACGGGGCGGGGGGCGTGGGTGCTGGCGCCGTGGTCGAGGTAGACCAGCGGGCGCTCCTGCCCGTCGAGCGTGCGGATGCGGCGGCCGAGGATGGGGAAGTCGGCGCGCACCCGCTGCGTGTCGAACGCCACGCGTGGAGGATGGTTCTCGGAGGGTTATTGCTTGCCCCGTCGATTGACGGGTGAACAAGCCACCCTCCAGAGGGCAAGCCTAAACGCCGGGCCCAGGTGGCCGCGCCCGTGCCCGATTCCGCGCCCGTCATCGAGGTCGAGGACCTGCAGAAGACCTACCCCGACGGCACCGCCGCCGTCAAGGGCATCAGCTTCACCGTGCGCCGCGGCGAGATCTTCGGCTTCCTCGGCCCCAACGGCGCCGGCAAGACCACCTCGATGCGCATCCTCGGCACCCTGCACAGCGCCAGCGGCGGCCACGCCCGCGTCCTGGGCTTCGACGTGGAGAAGCAGGGCAAGGAGGTCAAGCGCCGCATCGGCTTCGCCATGCAGGAGGTCGGCATGGACGACCTCGCCACCGCCGAGGAGATGCTGCTGCTGCACGCCAAGCTCTACGGCATGTCGGGCAGGGAGGCGAAGGAGAAGGCCGCCCGCCTGCTGGAGACCTTCGACCTGACGCCGCACAAGGACCGCCGCGTCACCCGCTTCTCCGGCGGGATGCAGCGCCGCCTCGACCTCGCCGTCTCCCTCATCCACACGCCCGAGGTGCTGTTCCTCGACGAGCCCAGCACCGGGCTGGACCCGAAGTCGCGCTCCGACCTGTGGACCGTCCTGCGCCGCCTGCGCGACCAGGAGCGCATCACCATCCTGATGTCGACGCACTACATGGACGAGGCGGACGCGCTGTGCGACCGCATCGCCATCATGTCGAAGGGCCGCATCGCCGCCATCGACACCCCCACGAACCTCAAGCGCGGCGTGGGCGCCGACACCGTGCGCATCACCCTCGCCGAGCCCATGACGGCCGCGCAGTGGTCCTCCCTCCAGCGCGCCTTCCACCCCGGCAACATCCGGCTGGAGGACGTCCACCTCGACATCCGCGTCAAGGACGGCGCCCGCAGCCTCGTCCCGGCGCTCCGCATCGTCACCGACCTCGGCGTCCAGGTGCGCGAGACCAAGGTGCAGACCCCGACGCTGGAGGACGTGTTCCTGAAGTACACCGGCGCCAAGCTCTCCGGCGACGACAAGCCCAAGGACGACCTGAACGGCGAGGCGAAGAAGGGCAAGCGCCGCAAGCGCGACGCCAACGTGAAGATCACGGACGAGAAAGTCGAGCCCCTCGTGGAGGTGGCGCCATGAACGCCGCAGCGGCCACGGCGCAGGGCGGAGCCCGCGGCACGGGGGGGTTGGCATGAGCGCCCTCCGCACCTTCGGCCTGATGTACATGCGCAACCTGCGCCAGTTCCCCCGCATCCCGGTCGTCCTGGTGTTCGGCATCGTCATGCCCATCATCCAGCTCCTGCTGTTCGGCAACCTGTTCTCCAGCATCGCCAAGCAGCCCGCCTTCCAGGCCGCCTACCCCGGCGTCGAGTACGAGTCCTTCATCGTCCCCGCCGTGCTGCTGTTCACCATCTTCGTCGGCATGGCCAACTCCAGCGCCGCGCTCATCGTCGACCTGCGCACCGGCTACTTCGACAAGCTGCGCACCACCCCCGCGCGCCCCGCCATCGTGATGACGGCCCGCATGTTCGCCGAGATGACCCGCGTCGCGCTCCAGGGCACCCTGGTCCTGCTCATCGCCATCGCCTTCGGCGCCAGCGTCAAGACCGGCGTCGTCGGCGCCTTGGTGATGATTGTCCTCGCCACCGTGTTCAGCGCCTGCATCGCTGGGCTGGGCGTGATGGCCCTCGCCCTCAAGACCAAGAGCGACCAGGCGACCCAGTCGGCGTTCCCGCTGTTCTTCGTCCTGATGTTCCTCAGCAGCGCCTTCCAGGCCAAGGAGCTCATCGACAAGGAGTGGCTGCGCAGCGTCGTCGACATCAACCCGGTCAACTTCCTCATCGAGTCGCTGCGGCAACTGATGATCGGCGTCAACGAGGGCGGCGCCATGGTGGCGAGCTACCCGTGGGAGAAGATTGGCCTCGTCCTCATCGCCAGCGCGGTGGGCGCCATCGTGTTCGGGTTCGTCAACTGGCGCGTCTACCGCAAGATGATTGGTTGACTCCCTAACTGAACCACAAATTCCACAAATTTCACAAAGTCTACGGAGGCGGTTTGTGGAATTCGTGAAATTTGTGGTTTAGGTGGTCGGCCGGCGCGCGATGGTCGCCTTCTTGGCGGCCTCGGCCAGCTTGGGGTCGAGCTCTGCCTCCCGGCCCTCCGCGATGAGGCCCTGCGCGAACACCAGGACGATGTCGTCGTTGTTGGCGACCGCGTACTCGTCGCGCAGCTTGACCATCTTCGCCGTAAGGGCCTTGTCCTGCGCGGTCGTGAGGTAGCGGCGCAGGGTGTGGCCGCCGACGCGGCGGCGCTCCGTGTTCTCGCGGGTGTACATCTCGCGCAGGTCGTGCGCGTTGTGGTAGCTGCGCCCGACCTCCTCGTCGCTCAGCTCGGAGGTGCGGAAGGGAGAGCGGTCGCCGGGCACGGCCACGCCACATGGCAGCCGGTATTTGGGGGTGACCCAACCGACCACTGGCTGAACCACGGTGGTCAGGCGAGGGCCCTACCGGATGGGCGCGTCGGTGTCGAGCAGGCTCGCGCCGTGGCTGCCGCCCATGCCGCCGAAGCTGCCTTCGAGGAGCAGGCCCTGGTGGCGCGCCCAGTCGGCCGAGTAGTAGTGGCAGCCGCAGTCGTCCAGGTAGCCGCGCCACGTGGCGACGGTGACGGCCGTGCCGGACTGCTTGGTGGCGTAGAGGTCCTCCTTTACAACGTCGACGTGGAGGTAGGTCAGGTCGCAGTCGCCCACGCCGCTGCCCTCCACCTGCTGCCCGACCGTGACGTTGGTGGGCCACAGGGGCGGCGCAATCGCACTGGCCTCGTGGACGGTGGTGTAGGTGTCGACGGGCGTCGTGTACTCGTCGTGGCGGTGCCGCGTCAGGTCGCAGGTCGCCTGCCAGGCGCCCGCGCTGGTGTAGCGGAAGGTCACCGTGCCGTCGTAGTCGTCGTAGGTGTCCCCGGCCGGGGAGCCGCCCCACCCGCTCACGTCGTAGGTGGCGTAGGAGCGGCCGGCGACGGGCCACGCG
Source organism: Thermoplasmatota archaeon (assembly GCA_046352715.1). Classification (GTDB taxonomy): domain Archaea; phylum Thermoplasmatota; class E2; order JACPAO01; family JAHFTW01; genus JAHFTW01. The sequence continues at coordinate 7,485 of JBHELM010000034.1, forward strand.
GACACGGGGGTCGCGGTGGGCCAGCGGTAGGAGCCGGAGAGCAGCGTGGAGCCGGCCTCGGCGCGGAACTGCACGAGGCTGCCGTCGGCGATGGCGGTGCCGGGGTTGGCGGTCCAGTCGCCGTAGGCTTGGCGCGCCAGCGGCTTCCAGGCGCCGCCGTCGACGCGGAACGACACCCCCTGCAGGCCCCAGTTGGGGGAGGCGTAGACGTTGGCCTGTACCCAGTTGGGGTTGCCCTTCACGTTCTCGAAGCGCGCGTCGAACGTCGAGGCGGCGGACGGGTAGGGCGTCGCGGCGGTCCAGGTCCAGCCGTTGGGGACGAAGCCGTAGGAGCCGTCGGTCGCCTTGGCCCTGAGTTGGACGTGGCTGCCGGGCGTGACGTGGAACGAGGCGGCCCACGCGCCCCAGCTCTTGAGCGCCAGGGGCTGCCAGGTGCCGCCGTTGGAGCGGGCGTCCACCTGCGCGATGGACTTGCTGCCGGTCGCCTTGGCCTCGACCCACCACTCGTTGCCCTTCACGCCCGAGAACGAGACGCTGAAGCCGCCGGGCGGCGGGGGAGGCGGCGGAGGCGGCGGGGTCGAGCTGCACTGCTCCACGCCCGCCGGGTGGGTGAACCAGCACGACTCGACGACGGTCCCGTCGCCCCAGGTGGCGCGGAACTTCACCAGGTGGCCGGGCTCGATGTGGAAGCTGGCCGCGTAGGCGCCCCAGCTCTGCTTCGGCAGCGCCACCCAGGGGCCGCTGGTGTCCATGCCCTCGACCTTGGCGACCGTGCCGGCGCTGGCGCCGCCGAGCAGCACCTCCACCCACCACTCGTTGCCGGTCCTGTGGTCGAACGAGACGGACTTGCCGTTCGCCGTTTGGAGGTGGTCGGCCCCGACGGGGAGTGCCAGGAGGCCAAGGAGGGCGACGGAGGTGGCCGCGAGCCACGCACGGCGGTGCATGCTCTCCTGTTCTTTTCTAGGAGAAAAGTCGCTTCAGGGGCATTCCGCCAGGAACGGGTCTACGCGGATTGCGATAGGGCATTCTTGGCAGGCGCGAGGACAACCTTGGTGTCACGACTGGAGGATGGTCGCCTTCTTGCGGTGCACCAGCAGGTTGGCGATGCTGGGGGGCACGGTCGCCACGTCGCCGGACTTGAGCAGGTAGGTCTGCATGTCAGGGCCGACAAACGGAGGGATGTCCGCCATGGCCCGGATGGTCACCAGTTCGACGTTCGCCGCGGCCTGCGTGTCGTGCGGGACGACCTGCACCGGCGCGGCTGGGGCGGGCGGGGCGGCGAGCGCCGGGACCGCGGCGGGCGAGGCCGGCGCCTCCGCGATGGGCATCTGGAGCGGCGCAGGCTGGGCGGGGGCGGCACTGGGCACCGGGGCCGGCGGCGGGGCGAGGCTCGGCTGGGGCAGCAGGCCGCCGAAGGTCGCCTGCCGCGCCGTGTCGAGGGTCTCGAGGAAGCGCGCATAGAGCTCCGCCTCGTCGGGCGTGATGCCGTCCGGCCGCTTGCGCTCCTTCGTGGCGGCGAGGGCCAGCATGGCGAGCTTGCGCTCCCGCAGCGCCCACAGGCTCTCGGCGGCGTGGCGGGCGTTCTTGACCTCGTCCGTCAGCATCATCACGCGGCGGCCGAAGGGGTCGCGCGCCTGCTCCACCCGGAAGGCGTCGGTCACCAGCGCCAGGAAGTCGCGCACCTGGAGCCAGAAGCGCGGCCCCACCGGGACGAGCTTGTTGCTGCGGCGCTCGGAGCGGAGGAGGTCCTGGAGCATCTCGTAGGAGACTGCGTCCGGTTCCCTGTCCGCCACAGGGGTTCGAGAGGGGGACCGGGTTTAACGGTTGGCGGCCCCCCCGGATGGACCGCGAAAGCCGCGAAATCCAGGAAAGGGCACATGCGCTTTCGCGCACTTTCGCGGTCAGGCGGGGCGGAAGATGGTCCCGCCCTGCCGCGCCAGCCAGAAGACCGCGTGCGCCATCGGCACCGGGACGGGTTCGCCCTTCTTCACGGCCACCCGCTCGCCGCCCAGCGCCATCTCCTGGTCGTTGCGGGGGACGATGGTGACCGGGTCCATCGGGAACGCGACCGCGTCCTTCAGCGGGTCGAAGGCGTCCAGCGTGCTGCGCGTCAGCGTCACGACCTTGAGGCCGCTCTTGCCGTGCAGGCTGCCGGGGAGGCGGATGAGGCGCTTGACGTCGGCGGTGACGGGCTCGTCGGTCTCGCCCTTGGCCATCGGGATGGCCTGTTGCTTGAGGACGTGGTGGATGATGGAGCGCACCGTCTGCCCCTGGTCGGTGAAGCCGCGCGCGATGCGCTCTAGGTAGGCGGCGTCGAACTTCGCTAGGAACGAGTTGGCGCGGGTGCCGCCGACCCCCTCCAGCGCGGTCAGCCATCTCTTTGCGTCCTTCGGGTCGGCCTCCAGGACGTTCCGGCGCAGTTCGCCCACCAGCGTGCGGGTGAGGCGGCCGGGCCAGCCAGGGGCGGTCGCGGGCGCCATGCGCTCCTGGGTGACCTTCTTGGTGCGGCCTTGGAACGTGTCCGCCTGCACGGCGACCTCACCGATGAATGCGGACATATCGGGCTTGTCCGAGCCCTTCTCCGCTGGCGCCTTGCCCGTGATGTAGTCGACGACCTCGCGC
>JBHELM010000035.1:0-5112 GCA_046352715.1 Thermoplasmatota archaeon
GCACCTGGGCCGCTTCGAGGCGGTGGGCCTGGTCACCGCGCAGCGGGCTGGCCGCAGCCGCCTCTACCACCCCACCCCCGACCTCGGCGCGGCGCTCGCCTTCGTGGAGCCCGGCCCGCCCGCGCAGCCGGTCCAGCCCGCCCCGCCCATCTAGCCAGGCCCACGGCGGCCAGGATTCCACCCGTCCTTGCATGGCCCCATATGGCCGCCCGCGCCGAGCGCACCGTGATGACGCGCCTGCCGACCCGGATCCTCCTCCTGTCCGCCGAGCCCTGCCAGTCCGACTACGTCGAGACGGTCCTCGCGATGGAGCCGCACGGCTTCCAGGTCCGCCGCGGCGAGGACACCTGGGACGGCGGCGATGTCGACCTCTGCATCGTCGCCCTCGACGCCGGCGCCCCCGTGGCCCCCGACGCCCTGCTCTCCCTGCCCGTCAACCCGGCCCGCGTCCCGACCATCGCGGTCTCCCTGTGGATGCCCGAGGTCGCCGAGGTGCACCAGCTCATGCGCGAGGGCGCCGAGGACGTGCTGGGCCTGGCCGAACTGAGCCCACGCCGCCTCCTCTCCGCCATCGTCAAGGCCCTCGCCCGCCAGGCCCGCCCCGCCGCCGCCCCCCGCGGCAGCGGGCGCGTGGAGTCGGTGGCCGGCCTTGGGGTCGCGCTGCCCGGGCATCACCCTTGGATGGCGGCCGAAACCCCCCTGCTGGAAGGCGGCGAGCCCCTCGCGGCGGAGACGCCGTTTCCGTGACGCAGCCTTTCGTGCGCGGGCCCTGTTTGTCGCCATGTAGATACACCAATGTTTCTATACTTCGTAGCGGGTTCGCTACCATGGCTGCGACGCGCCCCCACCCTGAAGCGCATCGACAAAAGTTGGGGCGTTGCCAGAGTTTTGACAACACCCGGAGGGGCGCATGACGCAGGTCCAGGTGGCGGCGGCCCCGCACACCCGCCAAAGTGCCCGCATCCTCATCGTCGAGGACGACCCGCTGTTCCGCCGCTTCTCCACCACCGCCCTGCACGGCTCGCCCCGCCTCGCGGTGCAGGCCGACGCCGCCGGCTCCCTCGCCGAGGCGGCGCAGATGCTCAAGGAGGCGGCCTACGACTGCGTCCTGCTGGACCTCGGGCTCCCCGACGGCCATGGCACCGCCACCGTGCGCGCCATCCTCGCGGCCGCCCCCTCCGTCCCGGTCGTCGTGATGACCGGCGAGGAGGACGGCGAGATCGCCGCCGCCGCGCTGCGCGAGGGCGCGCAGGACTTCATCGAGAAGACCCAGACGGACCCCGGGCAGCTCGAGCGCGCCATCCGGCACGCCGTCGAGCGCGGCCGCTGGGCCGCCGAGTTGGCGGCGAAGGCGGCAGAGCTGGCGGCGCGCAACGCCGAGCTCGACGACTTCGCGCACGTCGTCTCGCACGACCTCAAGGCGCCGCTGCGCGCCATCCACTACCTGGTCCTCGACGCGCAGGGCCACCTCGAGGCGGGCCGCGGCGAGGCGGCGTCCGAGGAGCTGCAGGGCATCGCCCCCCGCGTGCAGCGCCTCTTCGGGATGATCGACGGCGTCCTGCAGCTCACCCAGGCCGGCCGCGTCCGCGGCACCCCGGCCCCACTCGACACCCGCGCCCTCGTCGACGAGGTGGTGGCCAGCCTGGGCGTCCCGGCCGGCTTCCAGGTCCGCGTCGGCCCGCTCCCGGCCATGGTCGCCGACCGCGTGGCGCTGGCGCGCGTCTTCCAGAACCTCATCGACAACGCGCTCAAGCACCACGGCGGCCCCTCCGGGAGCGTCGACGTGGGCGGCCGCGAGGCCGGCCCGCTGTGCGAGTTCACGGTCGCCGACGACGGGCCCGGCATCCCGCCGAACCTGCGCGAGGCCGCCTTCCGCCTCTTCCAGACGCTCGGCCCGCAGGGCAAGGGCAGCGGCGTCGGGCTGGCGCTGGTGCGCAAGGTCGTGGAGGCGCACGGCGGCGCCATCCGCATCGAGGACGGCGAGGGGGGCCGGGGCGTCCGCTTCTGCTTCACCTGGCCGCGGGAACCTAGGAGCTGACGTCCAGATGGGTCCAATACCGGCACACGGCCTGCACGCAATCCTCGAACGACTTGGGGTCGTCGCGCTTGACCACCCAGGAGTTGGCGCCCGCCTCCATCGCCGCGCGGATGTGGCGCGCGTCGCGCAGGGAGGAGAAGATCACGATGGGGAGGAACTTCGTGCGCGGGTCGGCGCGCAGGCGCTGCACCACCTGCACCCCGTTCATGTCGGGGAGCATGAAGTCCAGCAGGACGAAGATGGGCAGGTGGGACGCGGCCGCCAGCTCGCGCAGCGCCGCCTCGCCGGTGTCCGCGAAGCTGACCGCGTAGTCCCCCGCCACGGCGCGGGCGATGCCGCGCTGGACGATGAGGTCGTCCTCGACCGCAAGGAACTGTCCGAGAGGCTTCAGGGCCGAGCCGTTGTTCACAAGGTCTGGTATGCCACAGGTCCAGGGCATAAATGCGTTTGTGTCCCATGGGGCCAGACAGACGCGACAGGGTCCCTTGGCGCGCAGGAGGCAGCATGACGAATCCACGCGCGGAAGCCCCCCCAGCAGGCCCGACGGCAGACCCGGTGCGCGTCCTGGTGGTCGAGGACGACCCCGACGACGCCCGCACCACCTTCCGCGCGCTGCGCCGCAGCCGCCGCTTCGACCCGGTGCACGCCCGCAGCGGCGCCGCGGCGCTGGAGGAGGCCGCCCTCGGCCCCTTCGCGCTCTGCCTGGTCGACTACCGCCTGCCCGACATGTCGGGCATCGAGGTGGTGCGCCGCCTGCGCTCGCTCGGCCACAGCGCCCCCATCCTGGTCCTCTCCGCCGTGCAGTCCGACGCCATCGTGGAGCGCGCGCTGGCCGCCGGCGCCGACGACTTCCTGCTCAAGCACCTGACCTACGGCGACCGCCTCGAGGGCGAGGTCGCCCGCTTCCTGGGGGCCTGAGCGTGGAGCTGAGCGACCTGCTGCGCCGCGTCCAGGAGTATGGCCTCGACGAGGGCGAGGCGCAGATGTACTACCACCTCTCCCGCCTCGGCCCGTCGCGCGCCGCCTCCGTGGCCGAGGCCGCCGGCCGGCGCCGCAGCGACACCTACCGCGTCCTCGACCGCCTCGTCGAGAAGGGGTTCGCCGAGAAGAGCCTGGAGCGGCCCGCCCGCTACCTGCCGCGCTCCCCCGAGGAGGCGCTGCGCCGCGCCCTCGAGTCCCGCCGCGCCCACGTCGAGGCGCTCGACGCCCAGCGGATGGCGGTCGCCGCCGCGTGGCCGCGCCCCCTCGCGCAGGCGGAGCCGGCCCGGCAGCGCTTCGCCGTCCACCAGGGCCGCTCCCAGGTCGTGGGGCTGCTGGCGCGCATGCTCGACGCCGCCACCGAGGAGATCCAGTTCGTGACCTCCAGCGACGGCCTCGCCCGCCTCGACGCGGCGGCGCTGCGCGAGACCCTGCGCGCGCGCACCCAGGCCGGCATCCTGGTGCGCGTCCTGGCCAAGCGCGGCCGCGGCGGCGAGCTCCCCTTCGCGGACCTGGAAGGGGTCGAAGTGCGCTACGGCGACCTCCCCACCTTCTACCAGGCCCTCCTGGTGGACCCCCGCGAGGCCGCCCTCTTCGTCACCGCCGGCAAGGGCATCTCCGGCGCGGAGGAGGCGGTGCTGTGGCTCAACGCCTCCGACGTCGTGCTGGCGCAGAAGGCGCTCTTCGACCAGGCGTGGGCGCAGGCGCTCTCCGCCGCCGACCTCGCCACCGGCGGCGAGCCGCGCCAGGTGCAGGTGCTGCGCGGCCGCTGGGTGCGCGGCGCCCGCCTCAAGGAGATGGTGCTCGGCGCCCGCTCCTCCATCGTCCTGCAGGCCCCCAGCGCCGAGGTCGCGCGCTGGCGGCGGCAGGGCGTGTTCGACGCGCTCGCCCAGCGCGCGGCGCAGGGGGTCACCGTCGTCCTGCGCGTCCCCCCCGAGAGCCCCCGCGTCCCCGGCTCCGTGGTGGAGCCGTTCCGCCCCACCGGCAACCTGGTGGCGGTCGTGGACGGCGCCCACACCCTGCTCGGCCTGGGGGTGGGCGACGCCCCCGAGGCCCATGCCGAGGGGGAGTGGTCCATCTGGGCCACCCGCCCCGAGCTGGTGGACATCCTGGGCCCCGAGTGGGAGGCCGAGGCGCTGGCGGAACCTGTCCGTCGGCTCCAGACAGAACAGTCGTGAAGTCCCTGGAGGGCCAAGCCACGGGGGCGGACAGGTGTCCGCAGCCGGTCCCCCATGAACCCCATGCTCGCTGACCCTCAGCCCCGCCCCCGTCCCCTCCACCCCGGCCGCCGCTCCGGCGAGCGCTCCCGCGGCCTCCTCCTGGCCCTCATCACCGCCAACCCGGGCCTGCACGTCCTGCGCGCCGCCCACCTCCTCGGCCTCAACTGGAACACCTGCCTCCACCACGTCCGCCGCCTCGAGGGCGAGCGCCGCATCACGGTGCGCAAGCTCGACGGCCGCCTCTGCCTGTTCGACCGCCGCGAGGGCGCCGCCGCCCACAAGGTCGCCCCGCTGCTGCTGCGCGACCCCCGCAACGCCGACGTGGCGCGCGCGGTGATGGAGGCCCCCGGCGCCAACCAGAAGGGCCTCGCCCAGCGCCTCGGCCTCGCCGCCTCCGTCGTCCACCGCCGCCTGCTGCGCCTGGAGGAGGCCGGCCTCGTCCAGCGCGCCCCGCAGGAACGCAGCATCTCCGTCTTCCCCACCCCCGCCCTCGAGGCGGCCTGGCCCAGCGTCGGCCTGTTCCCCGAGCAGGCCACCGACCCGACGGTCCCGTGGACGGCGCAGGACCCCCTCGCCGCCCCCGCCGTGCCGAGCTTCGCCGTCGCGGCGGCGCCTGCGGACGAGGCCGTGTTCGCCTTCTAGTCCTGCAAGGCGTCCTGGGAGCCAGGGCCAGGAATCCGGGAACCGTTCTCCTTCCCCGGACCCGCGGCCCCGGCTCCCAGGGCGCCCACATCCGCGCTGCGCGTTGGCGGCATTGCACCCGAACCCCTCGACGCGCCGCGGGCCGAAGCAGGATTTCAGGGATGACGGGGAGGTTTCCTTGGGGTGGTCGTGGCCCCAGACAACTCCCCCGCAATCCTCGGAATCCCTGCTCGG
>JBHELM010000036.1:0-3537 GCA_046352715.1 Thermoplasmatota archaeon
GGCGGACCCAGCGCGGCCAGCGCTCCATGAACCGCAGCCCGTAACGCCAGCCCAGCAGGTAGAAGGCGGCGTCGCCGAGCGCGCCGCCGAGGGTGCAGGCGGCCACGAGTTGCGTCGGGTCGCGCTCCAGGGTCGCCCACTGGAACGCGGCGAGGAAGACGGCGGTGTGCGCGGGCACCAGGATGCCAAGGAAAGGCGTGGCCTCGACGAGCCCCGCCAGCAGCACCCCGGCCAGCACCACCCACGGCGGCAGCGCGGCGGCCCAGTGCGAGAGGGCGCCGGTGAGGCGCGCGATGGGGTGGGACCAGTCGGACGGCATGGGCTCACGTGTGGCGCCAGAGGCTCATGTATTCCGGGAAGCGCGGGTCGTACTGCGCCGGCGAGTCCGGCACCGGCGCGTAGTGGGGCGGCAGGAGCGCGGCGCCGTCCCCCTCCATGAGGACCCAGGTCGTGTCGAGCGTGCCGGGGCCGGGGGTGTCCGGCGGGCAGAGCGGGTCGGCGGCGCAGGCGATGGCGACCGGGACTGCGCGGGTGCCGTCGCGGGTGAGCTGGAAGTAGAAGCGGTAGATGCCGTGCACGTTGGTGTCGACCCACGCCACCGAGTCGCCGTCCTGCATGCGCGGGCCGAGGTCGTCGGCGATGGCCTGGATGCTCGACCCGCCGGGCTTGGCGAACAGCAGCGAGCCGGTGAGCAGGAGGAGGAACGTCCCCACGGCGGCGAGGCGGACGGCGCGCGGGCGCAGGTCGAGGTGGCGCAGCAGCAGCCACACCGCGGGGACGGCCACGAAGCCGACGTAGCGCACGTTGTTGATGAAGAACTCGCGCTCCGTCAGCCAGAGCGCCGCGTCGATGGCTGCCGTGAGCAGCAGCGGCAGCCCCAGCGCCAGCCAAAGGCCGGAGTCGTGCTCCGTCTCCAGCTTGGGCATCTTGGCCAGGCGCGGCAGCCACGGGAGGAGGGCGAGGAAGACGAGGTAGCCCACGGTGGCGTAGAGGACGAACGTCACGAGCGCCAGGAAACCCCATTGCAGGGGATGCGCAAGGGCGTGGTGGTAGGCCGCGGAGATGTGCTGGCTGGTCTCCCACGAGCCGAAGAGGAGGGCGTTGCGGACCGCCCACCCCGCCACCAGCGCGCCGAAGGCGAGGATGGCGGCGAGGTAGGCCGGGTCGCGCAGGACGCGCAGGCCTTTCCAGTGGAGCCGCCACGCGAGGCCGCCCAGGCCGGCGACGACGAAGAAGTAGCCCATGCTCGACTTGGTGAGGTAGCCCAGCCCCGCGAGGATGCCCGCGGGCAGGATGTGCCACGGCCTCTCCAGGCTCTTGAGGATGGCCCACAGCGTCGCGACGAACAGCAGCAGCACCAGGTTCTCGCTGTAGCCCTGCCCCGTGTTCTGCACGAAGAGGGGGCTGAGCGCGACGGCGGCGGTGGCGACGAGCGCCTTGCGTGGGCCGTAGAGGTCGCGGGTGCAGAGCCACGTCGCCAGGAGCGCGCCGAGGCTGCTCACGATGGCCGCGACGTGCGTGGTCGACTGGCTGAAGCCCAGCACCCGGTAGAAGCCGGCAAGGTAGAGGGGGTAGAGCGGCGGGTAGTGGTGCGACGGGACCGGCGCCGTCAGGTAGGTGTGGACGTCGCCCCACGGCATCGTGAACGAGCCGGTGTGGAGGAGCTGGTTCCCCATCACGGCGTAGACGAAGGCGTCCACCCCCAGCGGCGTCCACCAGGAACTCACCAGGCGCAGGAGAACGCCGACGGCGATGGCGGCGAGCAGCCAGGGGACGGGGCGGGCGACGACGCGGCGGGCCCCGGCGTCGGCGCGGTCGAGGGCGCGCAGCAGCAGCGAGCGGTTGCCCGGCGCGAGCCCCTCCTCCACGAGCAAAAGGCCGACGTAGGAGAGCAGGAGCCAGAGCCCTGCGAGCAAAAGTCCGGCGAGGGCGTCGCTGAGCCAGGCTTGGCCGAGCATCACGGGGGCGAAGGCGAGCAGGGCCACGGCGACCCACCAAACCACGAATTTCACGAATTGCACGAAGGAGGGGTTCGTGTCATTCGTGGAATTCGTGGTTCCAACCCGGCGGCGCAGGAACAGGAAGATGGCCAGGAAGGCGGGGGCGAGCGCGGCGGAGTCGTTGGGGAACGCCGTGGCGCCCGTGAAGAACAGTTGCGGCGCGCGCGCCACCCGGGGCAGCAGGAGCTTCAGGACGAGGAGGAGGCCCGCCAGCCCGCCGCCGGAGGCGAGCGCGACGTACGCCTCGGTCCAGCGCTCGCGCTTGAGCATCCACACGAACAGCCCGAACAGCGCCAGCAGCGTGAAGGGAAAGGAGCCCAGCAGGGCGAAGGCCTGCACCAGGGGGCGCAGGGGTCCCGCCGAGGCACCGGCCAGGAGGTCGCTGCCGATGCGGTCCCAGGCGGGGTGGCCCTGCGCGACGGCGGCGACGAGCCCCACGAAGGCAGCGGCGCACGCTGCGATGCCCGCCAGCAGCAGGCCGGCGGCGCCGGGGCGGAGGGGGACGCGGCGCTTGGCCACCTCGTAGGCGAACAGGGCGCAGGCGGCCACCGCGGCGGCGCACAGCGCGGCGAGGGCGGTCCCGTACCCCAAGTACCTGCCTTCCACCGGGACGTCCCACAGCACGGGCGGCGCGGCATGACCGGCGCGCCTGCTTGAGCGCTTTGGTCACTGGAGATTCCTGGCCTCCACCAATCTGCCGAGAACGCCGAGGACACCGAAAGGGGCGCTCGCCGCTCTCGGCGTCCCCTGGACCCCGGTTCCCTGGTCCGGAGCGACCGATGGCCGTGGCCCGTGCTAAAGCGGAGGCTGCGTCACGGTGACGGTCGCGACCTGGGACGCGGGCGGGGACGGCTTGAGGGCGTGGCGCTGGCTCCAGGCCCACAGCGCCTCGAAGACCGGCTGCAGGTCGTGCGCCTTGGCGGTCGCCTCGTAGTCGACGCGGGGCGGAATCTCGTTGTAGGCGGTGCGCGACAGCAGGCCCGCCTCGACGAGGGCCTTGAGGCGCTCCGAGAGGGTGTTGGGGCTGATGCCGAGGGTCGACTGGAGGTCGACGAAGCGGCGCGGGCCGCTGGGCGCGCAGAGGAACTGGTACAGGATGTCCAGCATGTGGACGCGGCCCAGGAGGTGGAACAGCTCGCCGATGCCGCAGCCGTCGCCGGTGCCGGGGGGGCAGGGGGCCGCGGAGTGGGTCAGGGTGGGGGCGGCGAGGGTCGCCTTCGCTTGCATCGGTGGAGCGACGACGCTCCTTCTTGTATATCAGCCCAGCCGAAGCGCACTGCCGGCCGGGACCTCCACCTGGAGCCGGGCCAACTCCTTGCCGCCCTGGAGGAACGCCAGGGTGTGCGCTCCTGGGGCGTCAGGGCGCCACGTGAACGGGTAGATGCCCGCCGCGGCGAAGGCGACCGGCAGCGGCCCGCGCTCGTCCCGGATCTCCATGGCGTCCACCGGGGCCGCGGCGCCGGACGACGCCCGGATGTACCAGGTCAAGGAACTGGTGGCGTCGGCGCGCAGGTCGGCCGGCCACTCCAGGCTGTGC
>JBHELM010000037.1:0-7518 GCA_046352715.1 Thermoplasmatota archaeon
GGAGAAGGAAGGTGGCGGTCCGGTTCATGGCGGGCGCACCCTTGCAGCTCACTTGAACCAGACGCCGCCGCCCCAGCCGCCACGGGCGGGGCCGGTGCGGCAATCCGGGATTCCATAATCCGGCTGGACGTAGTAGTCCTCCGACAATCCCGCTGAAACGCGTTGGCCTGCCCAATGCTTGCCGCCGCTGTCGGTGCAAGCCTTGCTCACGCGACCGTCAATCCAATCCTCATACCACCAGACGCCGCCCTCTCCGTCGTTGGCGGAGACATGGTTGGCTCCACGGGTGTGGTCGTTGTAGAAGTAGCCGATGGCCTTGAGTTTGTGCCAGGGGAACGCCTTCTCGCAGAAGGTGTCCTGATAGTCGGCGTCGTCGCCGCTGCACCACTCGTTGGGCCCGCCGCCTCCCGATTGGGTGTCCGAAGGCAAGGGGATGGGCGTCGGGATTCCCGTGTCGATGACGCTGTTGTCGTCGAACAGGATTCTCATGGCGCACTCCGACACGGAGCAGGAGCCGCAGCCTTCGGGCACGCCGACTTCACCCGCCGGGCACCCGTAGCCTGTCAGGTCCACGCACGCGGGCCACACGCCCGTCAAGGGCGGCTCGCAGAGCCGGGGGATGATGATGGGCACGCCAAAGCAGTTGGGCGGCACGCCGACCGTGCCGATGGGACAGAGCGCCGGGGACACGCAGACTCCGGCCCCGCCGACCTGTCCGTCGGGGCAACCCATCGGCGGAGGGCTGATGCACGCGGGCGGGACTCCCACCCTGCCGCTCGCGCAGGTGGGCGGACCCAGCACGCACGCTGGGGAATAGCCCAGATACCCGTAGGAGCAGGGGCCGGGCTTCTGGACGCAAGCTGGCGGCGCACCTGTCTGGTCCGGGTCGCAAGCGCCGGGGTTGGGCACGCACGCGGGCGGCACGCCGACCTTGCCTTGCGGACATTGGCCGGGCGGAGGCACGCACGCCGGAGGGACGCCCACCTCCCCCGAGCCGCAATGGCCCAGAGGGCCGACGCACGCGGGAGGCACGCCGTTCTCGCCCGGCTCGCACGCAGGGGGACGGCCCCGGCATACCGGGTCCGCCCCATACTCCCCCGAGGGGCAGTCCTTCAGCCAGTCGGAGCAGCCGGAGTCCGGCGTCATCTCACGGCAAAGGCCGACGCAGGGATGCTCCGGGTCGATGTGTGGCTTCAGGATGGTCGCCATGGGCCTCTCCAGCCATCCGTAGATGGCGAAGCTCTCCGGCGTCTTGGGGCGGTTGACGCACTTGCCGTCGCGGACGAGCTTGCCCGCCGTCCCCATCGCGCCTTCGCCGGAAGCGGCGGCTTCGAGTGGGATGGATGCGAGCAGCAGGAACGCGGTGGCGCAGGCGATGAGCGCGAAGTGCGCGGGTCGATTGTCGGCTTCGGGTCGTGGTGTCATGGTGGTTCACCCTTGGAACTCGGTGGACGGGGTTGGGTCGGCGTGTGCGAAAGGCAAGGCTGCAAGCAGCATTGCACCAAGCACGATGACGGAACTGCGCTTCGGAGTCCGCGGGCTTGCCTTCGTTCTTTCAGTTTGTCGAATCATTTTCTTCCTCCAAGGTGCAGCGCACGGCTGCGTGTCCTTCCCCTCCCGGCCGTGCGGCCGCTGGATGGGAGACAGAGAAGCTCGGAATCAAGGACGGGGGGGGAGCCAGATGCAGAGGTCGGCCAGTATCCGGTTCTTCCATCGGCACGCCGACGTTTTTCCACCAGCCCAAGTTGCACCAACCCCGCCATGAGGCGGCGGTCCTCCGCGGATTGGGTGCGCGGCTTCCGCGTTGCGTCCTTGTGAGCATTCACGGAGCTATCGGAAACGCCTGGAGGGAATAAGGTTGGTCGTACAAAAGCGGCAGAAACCAAAATGGAAACATCGAGGCGGCCTGCTGACTTTGTTTCCCGAAATTATTTATTGCATCTAGAAGTGGAGCGCATGAGCCTCGCCATGATTCCAGCACTGCATTTGCAGATGGATTTGAGTTTGCATGAGAAAGGCGGGTGTTGACCTGAAGGTTGGGTTCGGCTGCCTGTCCTTCCTGGCGGGACTGGCCGTCGTGCTGGCAGGCTGCAGCGGCAAGCAGACCGAAACCTCACCGTCAAGCCATTCCTTCACGAGCGAAACGAATCCGCGCTTCCAAAAAGAGCTGCAGTTAACGAATTGCACCTCGTGGCTGGTCTTGGTCAACTTCCCAGCAGGCATGGCCCCCGGCCAGCCCCCTCCGGGCTGGCAGCCGGGCTCCCCGCTCAACCTGATTTCCCGGGTCATCATGCAGGAATACCACTGCAACCGCATCGCAATCGGCCCCTACGAAAGGGGACCCGTGAACCTGCTCTTGGAGTCGCACACGAACGCAGCCTACCCGGCCAACTGCACCTCATCGGCGACTGTCTTCACCAACTTCTATGTGATTTCCTCCCTCTGGATTGACGACCCAGACATCGCCGGATACCTGAACACCACGATGGCTGGCCTTCCAATCCACGTCACGTCGTTCCAGGTGTCCGACCAAGCCACGGGCCCTCTGCTGGACCGCACCTGGCAGTGGGGGCCCACCCAGCCACCCTCGACGCTCACCATCCATGACGACCAGCGCTACGAAGCCCATGAGCCTTGGCACGACCGGTTCTTCTGGCCACGCGGCAACGGAATCGGCGTGATGCAGATTGATGCGACTGGCCCCGGTGCCGCTGGACCGTATGCCAGCCGACCAGTGGAAGGAACCATGCAGCCACCCATGCTGCTGGCATCCCAGAACGGCGGACGGTTCGCCGGCGACAGCCAATGGCAACCCTCGGTCGACGGGACCGGCGTCTTCACCTACTACTTGGACAAGGCCTGCCAGCAGCCGGAGCCGCAGCCGTGAGACTGCATTCCGGCGGCGTGGCGCTTACCATCGCCCTGCTGGTGGTCGGGCCTGCTGCCGGAGCCGTTGCGCTGCATGCCACGTTTGCAGGCCCGGCGCAGGCCGAAGGGAACGTGCGCGGGTCAGGCTTCCAGTGGGCGCTCCTGGTCTTCCGGCAAACCTCGGGGAGCAGCTTCGATTTGGAGCTGGACTCACCTGGACGAATCACCAACCACACCCAGGTCTGGGAAGAGCAGGACACTCCTTTGAGTCGCGTCCAAACCCCCTACCCCGTCCCGGATCGCTCCAGCGACCTGACGCAGGACTTGGACGGCCAGCTCCGCTTCGATGAGCATTCCTGGTCCTCGCTCTATCTCGAGGCCGAGGACATCACCCTCCGCTCCGACCAAGCCCAGGCGACGCTTGAGGGCGTCACAGGCCCGGACTGGGCGGAACGCCGTCTTCCCAACCGCGAGATTCCTCCATCCGCTTGGTACTCCCAGCCCCTGTCTCCGGGTCAGGTTGCCGCTGGCATGGCAGCAGGCCCTCAGGGATTCACCTTCACCCTTGATGCCGTCGGCGTACACCGACTCGTGTGGCACAACGCCACCCTGCAGTGTGCCACTGCGTGCGTCGACCCCGGAGGCCCGAGCGGGGTCTCCCTGACGCAGTTCGGCCGCATCGCGTTCGGTCTCTACTCCTACATCGAGCTCACGGGCAGCAGCGGGAGCCTCAAGGGTCAAGGGTTGGCCTTGGCGGGTGCCGCCGGCGGACCTCTGGTGGGGCTGGAGCTTGAAGGAAAGCTGCGCCTGCCCGAAGCCGTCCTGGGTGGAACCTGCCCGACGGGTCCTTGCCCAGACGCAGGCGGCAAGACCTTCTTGGCTTCGGGAAACATCTCCATGGAAGGGCTCTCCACTGACCCCAACCACCCGGGCCGCCTTCAGGCGGACATGGCGGGCCGCTTCGAAGACGCAGCCTTTGACGAGGTCTCTTCGAAAGACTTCCTGGTCCCGGCCTTGTTGGGTGGCACCCTTGGCCTGGGGCTGCTGGGCCTGCTGGTCAGGTCCCTCTGGGTCGGCTTCTCGCGCCGCTCCCGTCCCCCCGCGCTCGAACACCCACGCCGCCAAGCCATCTTCGACCTGGTTCGCGACGAACCCGGCCTTTCCTTCCGCGAGCTCCAGCGCCGCCTGGACTTCCCAGTCGGGACCCTGCAAAAACACCTCAAGCGCCTCAAGGACGACAGCCTCGTGATGACACGCCAGCACCGCAACACGCTCCGCTTCTTCGAGAACAGCCCCGTCCACCAAGGCTCGTGGAAGCAGACCGCGCCTCTGCGAAACCCCGAAGCGCGGCGGCTGCACGATTGGCTGGTGGCCCACCCCACCAACCAGGCGCAGCTTGCCCAAGAGACCGCAAGCTGGGGCTGGACACTGGCCAAGACACGGCGGCGCCTGGCACTGCTGGAAGAAGGGGGAGTCCTGGCCGTGCAGCGCGTTGGGGGGCGGGTGTTCTACCGCATCGTCGCGCCACCAACCGTCAGGGGACGCTGGAAGGCTCAGGGCCCACAAGCCGTGATGTCAACGTAGGCGTGGAACTCGCCAGCCGGAAGCCCGCAGAAAGGATGGGCCCCGCTCGAATAGCCAAAAGGACGGAAGAAGGAAAGGGGAAGGGAACGAGTGGGTTCAGGCCGCGGCGGCCGGCTTGGGCTCGTAGTGGACGACCACGGTGACGCCCACGGCGGAGTGGGGGGCGGAGGCGTCGACCATGAAGCCGACGTTGTAGGTCTGCAGGCCGGTGGGGGCCGCGAGGGCTGCGGTGGTCTCGGCAGGGGTGTCGTCGCTGCCCTCGCCGCTGACGGCGGTGCCGTCGGGGCCGCAGATGGCGAAGGTGCCCTTGCCGGAGGCGTGGGTGGCCACGATGGACTGGACCCCCTTCTGGACGCTGAAGGGCTTGAGGTCGTAGACGAAGGCGTCGGTGATGGCGTTGCCGGTGGGGCCCTTGCAGTCGGTGGCGGAGCTGGTCGGGGCGGGGGCCTCGAGGGTCTTGCTCAGGACGCTGAAGGTCTCGTCGACGTAGACCTGGGACTTGAGGGTGGTGAGGTCGCCGCGGACGTCGATGCCGGAGACGGTGACGTTGACGACGCCGGGGCGGTCGAACTTGTAGGTGACGGAGGTGTACTTGCCGGCGGCGAAGAGGACGCCGGGCGGGAAGGTGCGGTTGGCGTCCTGCGCCACGATGGCCACCGCGGAGAGGCCGTCGCCGTCGGGGTCGCTGGAGCCGACGGCGCTGAAGGTGAGGGAGCCGCCCACCATGGTGACGTTGGTGGCGGTGCCGTTGGTGTCGGTGGAGGCGAGCTTGACGATGGGCGGCACGTTGGGCGCCTGGGTCGTGGTGTTGGTCTGGACGCCGGTGCCGCCGGTGCCGGTGCGCGTCCCGCTCTTGGACGACGAGGTGCTGGAGGAGCTGTCGCTCTTGGAGGAGCAGCCGGAGAGGGCGAGGGCGCCCACAAGGAGGAGGGCGACGAGGGCGAGACCACGCATGGTGTTCGCTCCGACGGAGGGGGGCGCCATAAAAAGGCTTCGTGGCTCGGTCCTGCAACTGTCGCCGTTCTTCTGCCAGTGGTGGCCGCCCTTAAGAGCGGAGGCCACTTCGCGCGGGCGTCCATGGCCCCCCCTGCCGCCGCCCCCACGTTGGAGAAGTGGTCCGTGGACCTGTAGGCCAAGGTCGCCGCGGAGCTGGCGGCGCACCCCATCCCGTTCATGGGCGACGGGCGCCGGCCGGTGTGGAGCATCGACGCCCCGCCGCCCTACCCGTCGGGGAAGTGGCACATCGGCGCCGTGGCGGGCTACAGCCTCATCGACGTCATCGCCCGCAGCAAGCGGATGGAGGGCTTCGACGTCCTGTTCCCGTGGGGCGTCGACCGCAACGGCATCAACATCGAGCTGGCGCTGGAGAAGAAGGCGGGCAAGCGGATGCAAGACTGGGGCGCCGGAGGTGACTCAGTCGCCGGCCGCGCGGCGTTCAACCAGGCGTGCGCCGAGGAGATCCAGAAGTTCTCCGACGACATGGTCCGCATCGCGCAGCGCGTCGGCCTGAGCGCCGCCTACGCGGGGCCGCTCTCCTACGCCACCGACTCGGCGGAGTATCGCGCCTTCAGCCAGGCGTGCTTCCTCGAGCTGTTCGCCAAGGGTCTCATCGTGGAGGACCTGCGCCCCAACGCCTACGACCCCAAGCTGGGCACGGCCATCGCGGACGCCGACATCTATTACGACGAGCGCAAGACGCGGCTCAACCACGTCAAGTGGACCGTGAAAGAGACGGGGGAGGCCATCGTCATCTCCACGACGCGCCCCGAACTCATCTGCGCCTGCCGCGCCGTGCTAGTCCACCCCGACAACGAGGCCACCCAGCGCCTCATCGGCAAGACCGCCATCCTCCCCATCTACGGCCGCGAGGTGCCCATCCGGGCCCACCCGCACGTCAAGGCCGACTTCGGCTCCGGCATCATGATGGTATGCAGCTACGGCGACCAGGCGGACGTCGCGCTGTTCCGTGAGCTGAAGCTGGAGCCCATCGCCGCCATCGGGCTCGACGGCAAGATGACCGATGTGGCGGGCTCCTTCGCCGGCCTCAAGGTGGAGGAGGCGCGCAAGAAGGCCATCGAGCACCTCGAGGGCGCCGGCCTGATGGAGGGCCACGCCACCGTTGACCAGAAGTTCCCCATCTCCGAGCGCAGCGGCGCCGCCGTGGAGACCATCCTGCTCAAGGAGTGGTACGTCAAGCAGACGCACTGCAAGGACGACTTGCGCCGGCTCGCGGCGGAGATGGAGTTCCACCCCGCGAAGCACCGGCAGCTCCTGCTCGACTGGATCGACACCGTCACCATCGACTGGCCCATCAGCCGGCGCCGCTACTACCACACGGAGATTCCGCTCTTGTTCCTGCGCAGCCCGCAGGACGAGGAGACCGAGTTCGTGGTGGTGCCGCCCGCCGACCGCCGCAACGCCACGTATTACCGCCCGTGGACGGAGGCGCCGCCGGAGGGCAGCCGCGTCCTGCACCGCCACACCCGCGCCGACCTCGGCCAGCTCGAGGCGTTCCTGGCCGAGCACAAGCTGCACGTCCACGGCGAAACCAAAGTGTTCGACACCTGGATGGACTCCTCCGTCTCGAACCTCTACATCCTCAAGGACTACGCCGACACGGCGTGGGGCAAGTCGCACGTCTGCTCCGTCCGCCCGCAGGGCCGCGACATCGTCCGGACCTGGCTCTACTACACCACCCTCAAGACCTGGCTGCTGGAGGGCCGCAAGCCGTTCGGGCACGCCTGGATCACGGGCCTCGGCATGGACAAGCAGGGCCGCAAGATGAGCAAGAGCCTGGGCAACGTCATCGACCCCGACCTCATCGTCGGCAAGGTCGGCAGCGACGCCTTCCGCCTCTGGATCGCCGGCGAGTCCACCGTGGGCGACGACTTCCGCATCAACGAGGAGAAGATTGCTGGCGCGGGCAAGTTCATGCAGAAGCTCGCCAACGTCGCAGCCTTCGTCGGCAAGTTCCCCCAGCCTGCCAAGCCCGCTCGCCTCCACCCCGCAGACACCTGGATTCTCGGCGAGCTGGACGACGTCGTCAAGACCAGCGTGGCCGCGTAC
>JBHELM010000038.1:0-8484 GCA_046352715.1 Thermoplasmatota archaeon
CTCGACCAGCAGGCGGCGACGCTGGAGGACATCCTCGGCTGCGACTCCTGCATCACCGACCTGGAGACGCTGCTGCTGCACACCGTCGACAAGTGGGTCGCCAAGCTCAAGGAGCACCAGGACGGCGAGGTGCTGGAGGCGTTCCGCGCCCGCGACGCGCTCAAGGGCAAGACCGTCCGCGTCGGCGACGTCGAGGGCACCGCCGCCGGCATCGACGCGCAGGGCCGTTTGCTGGTGCAGACCGGGAAAGGGCAGAAGGCGGTCCAGTCCGGCACCGTGGCACTTCTCTAGGCTCTCGCCGGTTTCCTTTCAGGTGTTTCGCATCATCCGCCGAGCAGCCGAGTTCGCCGAGAAGGGGGTGGTTCGGTGTGCTCGGCGTCCCCGGCGGATTGGCAAAGGCGGCGCGAAACCCTTCCTCCACTCCCAACCTCTGACCACAACCTTGATGCCAGTGGGTCAAGTCGGACGGGCATGGACCCCCCTGGCGCGGAGCCTGCCCCCGCGCCGAAGACGCGTGGCCGCCAGAAGAGGGCGCCCCGTCCCCACCCCTACGCGGACGAGGTCTCCACCGCGCGCGAGCTGCGGCTGTCGCCGGGGCAGGTGACGCTGTTCTGGGGCGGCCTCGCCACGCTGCTCGCCGTCGGCGGGATGCTGCTGGCCCGCCGCTTCAGCACCGTTTTGGGCAGCGACCCGTCGCCGCAGTGGGAACTGTGGACGGAGGTGGCGCTCTTCGGCGGCCTCGGCCTGCTCGGCTTCGGCGTCGTGGCGCGGCCGTGGGCGCGGCGCCTCACCATGGCGGGCTGGCTGCTGTTCGGCTTCTACTGGTCGCTGGTGGCGCAGGACCTCTTCGTCGAGGAGAACGGCGACTACGTCAACATGGCCTTCGCCCTCGTCGGGACCTACTTCTTCACCTACCTCGCCTACCACCAGTGGCTCAATGAGGTGCGGCAGGTGGAGAACCGCACGGTGCGCTTCCTCAATGTCAGCACCTTCGTCGCGGCCGGCTCCTACTTCATCATCGACAAGCTGGAGCCGCTGCGGACCTGGCTCATCGTGACGGTGTCCAACCAGACGGCGGGGATGCTCGGCCTGTTCGGGCAGGGCGCGTCGAAGGGCCTGGTCTACCTCGTCGACACGGCGGACCCCGAGAACCCGACGACCTTCTTCTACACCTCCCACTTCTGCGACCCCGCGCACCCCATCCGCTCCGTGGCGGACTACTGCCGCGAGCACGACCTCAGCCGGCACGTCATCCCCGTGGTGCCCGACGGCTTCTGGGGCCCCATCCTGCACTTCAACCCCACCCACGAGTCCGCCGCCATCATCCCCGTCACCGTCATCCTCGCCTGCACCGCGCTGCAGTCCATCATGCTCTTCGTCGGCCTCTTCATGGGCACCAGCGCGCCGTGGCGCAAGAAGATCTGGGCGAGCGCCCTCATCGCCGCCGTGGTCTACCTCCTCAACCTGCTGCGCAACACCGGCATCATCTGGTTCTACGGCCAAGGCGTCATGTCGTTCTGGACCATCCACGACGCCATCGGCAAGGGCGGCTCGCTCCTCGCCATGATCGGCATCGCGTTCGCCTGCTTCGCCTGGTTCCCCGAGTTCCTCACCGCCCTCGTTGGGGTGCTGGACCTGCCGCACCGCGACGGCCCCGTCGAGCGCGTCCTGCGGCTGGGGAGGCGGAGGCCCGAGGCGCTTCCTACGGTACCGCCCCCGCCGCCTCCCGCGCCGCCAGCGTGACCCTCCTCAACCGTGGAGGCTCATGTTCCGCGCTTTCCGCGCCCTTCGCGGTTCGTCGGTGCGGGACTGGACAGGAAAACGGTGCGGCTTGGCCCCGGTTGCTTAAAAATCCCCCCTCCGTGGCCAGGGTGTGATGCGCTATGCGCGCGGCAGCCTCGGGTGGCTGCTGGCCCCGCCCTCCGTGGCGCTCCTGCTGTGGGCGCTCGGCCGCCGCCTCGGCATGGACTGGCTCGCCTGGACGGCCCTGCTGCCCGCCGGGGTGTTCCTGTTCTTCCTGGTCTTCTTCCGTGACCCTGAGCGCCCCGTCGCGGAGGGGGTGGCGAGCCCCGCCGACGGCAAGGTGGTCCGCCTCGACCAGGTGGACGACCGCGACCTCGGCCCGTGCGACCGCTTCTCCGTCTTCATGTCGCCCAAAGACGTCCACGTCAACCGCTTCCCGCTCGACGGCACCGTCGTGTCGGTGACCCACCTCGCCGGCGGCCACATCCCCGCCTTCAACAAGGACTCCCACCTCAACGAGCGCGTCGAGACCCTCCTCGACACCCCCGGCCTGGGCCGCGTCAAGGTCATCCAGATCGCCGGCACCGTCGCCCGCCGCATCGTGCCCTACATCGCGGGCGGCGAGGCGGCCGCGAAGGGGGAGCGCTTCGGCCTCATCCGCCTGGGCAGCCGCTGCGACCTGCTGGTGCCGCCCGGCTCCGTGGTGTGGAAGGCCAAGCTGGGCGACCAGGTCTACGCCGGCTCCACCTCCATCGGGACAGTCGTGGGCGGCGCCGCGGGGGGCCGGCGCTGACCCGCACCCTGCCCGGCGAGCCCGCGCCGGAGCTGCACCCCACCGGCCGCGTCCGCGCCTACCTGCACGCCGCCCTGCGCGACGAGTGGGACGGGCTCGACCGCATCAACCGCGACCTGCGCCTCGCCGACCTCTTCACCCTCGTCAACGCCCTCATGGGGCTCGGCGCCCTCGTCGCCGCCAGCCGCTCCGTCGGGCTGGACGTCCTGGGGCGCTGGAACGGCATCCACCTCGCCATCGAGCTGGTCATCGTGGGCGTCATCATGGACGGGCTCGACGGCGCCGTGGCGCGCATGGGCAAGGGCAACGGCCCCCTCGGCGGCGTCCTCGACACCCTGGCCGACGCGGTGACGTTCGTGACCACCAGCGCCGTCGTCGCGTTCCTCTGGCTCTACGGCACCACCGGGCTGGGCGCCCACTGGTACGGCCTCGGCGTCCTCATCGTCCCCCTCGCGTTCTACATGGTGTGCGGCCTGCTCCGCCTGGCGCGCTTCGAGTCGCTGCGCGACGACGGCAAGACGCGGCACTACTTCTCCGGCATCCCGAGCCCCGCCGCCGCCGTGACGCTGCTGTCGCTGGTCCTGGTGCAGGTGCCGGCGTGGCTGCTGCTCATCGCGGCGCTCTACATCGGCATCCTGATGGTGTCGCGCATCCGCTTCCCCAAGCTGCGCGGCTGGGGCGCCGTCATCACCGTCGCCATCCTGCTCGCCATCCTCGCCAGCTTCCCCGACGCCGACCTGCAGCGCACGATCGCCTGGGGCCTGCTCGGCTTCATGGCGCTCTACGTCCTGCTGGGCCCGTTCTTCGTCCTGGCCCGCCACGGCCCCGGCCCCGACCTGCCGGGGATGCCGAGGTAGGAGGCAGGCGTGGCGCGCGGCAAGTCCTCCATCCGCACCGCCACCGACGCGCTGCAGGCGAGCTTCCTGGAGCGCCAGCGCCGCGTCGCCGCCGACCCGACGCTGCTGCTGCCGGTGTGCGTCGGCGTCGGCCCTGAGCCCGCCCCGTTGGCCCGCCTGCGCCGGCAGTTGGAGCGCGCGAAGGAGGGCGGCCGCCTCCCGCTGCTGGCCCGCTTCGACAAGGGCCTCCTCGGCGCCCTGGGCACCGTGCGCCAAGTGGCGAGGCAGGAGGCGGCGCCCCGCCTGCTCGACGCCCGCGTCGACGGCAACCGGCGCTTCTTCCTGCAGCGCGGCCACACCATCCGCCTGGTGAGCTTGGGGGTGCAGAACCACGACGACCCGCTGGCGCTCATGCTCGCCTACGGCCCGCTCGCGACGAAGCACAAGCTGCACTTCTTCGCCGGCAGCAAACTGTGGTGCACGGGAGCGAAGCCGGCCCCGCCGGAACCATGGTTCCTCGACCTGGCGGCGCGCACCGGCCTCCAGCTCGCCACCGACGCGACCGGGGGCCGCTGCCCGCACGCCGACCGCGCCCGCCTCGCCCTCGCCTTCCGCGGCGGCCCCGCCCTGGTGGCGTGCGGCCCGTGCGCCCGCCGCGCCGGCCACCTGCACGGCCATGTCTCCAACCGCGCCCTGTGCGGCGACCAGCCCGGCCGCCCCGTCGAGCTGGAGGTCCGCCTCGCCGCGGGCGGCAGCCTGCCGGTCCCCGAGCCGGTGCAGGCCGCCTACCGCTCCGGCAACCTCGACGAGGAGTCGGTCCTCGACCGCGTGCTGAAGGAGTGGCGCAGCACCCCCACCGGCCTCCGCTTCGTCCTGGGCAGCCGCGACTTCGGCACCGACCAGGAGGCGTTCCTCGGCGCCCTCGGCCTGGAGCCGTGGGAGCGCGCGCCCGTGCACGCGATGACGCGGGAAGGCCACGTGGGGGAGAACCCCGCCGTCGCCGACGTCCTCGCCTCCCACCGCGCCCGCCTCCCCGACGCCGTGGCCACCCTGCTCCCCGCCGCCGACGCCGCCGCGTTCGTGGCTGCCCACCCCGGCGTCGAGGCCCGCACCCTGCTCCGGCTGGCGCACGAGGAGGCCGAGCGCCGCGCCCGCACCAAGGACCTCCCCGCCCTGCCCGGCCTCGGCCCGCTGGGGCGCTGGATCGACGGCTTCGCGCGCGACGCCCGCACCCTCGACCGCGCCCGCTTGCTGCAGGAGGTGCGCAAGCAGGTCCCCGCGAGCCGCCACCCCGCGCACCTCTACGCCTTCCTGCGCGCCGTCGGGCTCGGCTCCGAGGGCGAGCGCACCTTCACCCTGGAGCAGCGCGAGGCGGGCACCCACTGGGAGCCGCTGGCGAAGCGGGTGCTGGAGGCGACGGGGGAGGGCTACCGCGAGGCCGTGCTGGCCTATGTGCGCGAGACCGGGGCCGGCGAGACGGCCTGACCACCGCCCAAACCACGGATTCCACGGATGGCACGGAGTCAAGCTGCATCCGCGTCTTCCGCGGTTGGTGGAGACGAAGCTGCCCGACTCGACCAAAGGCGCGAAGGCCAGGAAATTTTCCTATCGTTTCGCGGACTTCGCGGTTAGGGGGGTCCGTGAAATCCGTGGTTTGGTCGGTCACACACCAGCGGGGACGTCCTTGGCGGCGCCCTTCTTCGCCATCTCCTGGATCTTCTTGCTGCGCGCCTTGGCGTCGTAGCCGGTGGCGCCCTCCAGGAACTCGTTCCAGCGCCGCTGCGTGTCCATGGCGAGCTGCATCGCCTCCTTGTCGCCGGCGGCCACCTTCTGCGCGAAGGTCTTGTCCGTGACGGTGTCGACGATGAACTCCTTCTTCCCCTCGAAGCGCACCTTGATCTGGGGCATGCTGCCGAAGCCGCCGCACAGCCAGTCGCCCTCCTTCTTATGGGAGTCGAAGCAGGCGTCGAAGACGTCGGGCAGGTTCACCTTGGAGGCGTGGCCGGGCTTCACGGGGTAGGTCTGCATGGGCGCCACGCAGCGGTCCGGCGCCCTTGAGGCTTGCCTTGCGGCGCCCCACGGCAAGCACGGGGGGCGCCTAGCCGGCGGCGGGCGCGAGGTGCGGCAACAGCGCGGCCGGGGCGGGCACCACCAGGTCGGCGGAGGGGTGGGCGCCGGCGGCGGGGTCCACCCAGACCGTGCGCATCCCGAGGCGGCGGGCGGGCTCGATGTCGAAGTCGAGCGAGTCGCCCACCATCACGGCCTCCTCGGCCGCCACGCCGAGCTTCCCGAGGACGTGCAGGAACGCCTCCGGGGAGGGTTTCCAGTGGCCGAACTCGCCGGTGATGCCCACGAAGTCGACGTGGGCGGCGAGGCCGAACTGCTCCACCTTGGGGCGCTGGACGTGGCCGGGGCCGTTGGTGAGCAGTGCCGTGCGGGCGCCCGCCTTGCGCGCGGCGGCGAGGGCCTCGACGGCGCCGGGGAGCAGGTTGAGGTGCTGCACGACGTGCTCGCGGAAGTGCGCCGCCAGCGTGTCGCCGAGAACGGTGTCGCGGGTGCCCAGCCGGTCGCTGAGCAGGCCGAGGCGCTCGTGGATGTACCACCAGCGGCCGGTGGCGCGGAAGGAGGCGAAGTTCAGCTCCATCACCTCGACGTAGGTGGAGCGCACCCGCGGCTCCGGGATGCCGGCGGGGGCGAAGTGGTCGCGCGCCAGGTCGCCGATGGCCGCCGCCTCCGCCGCCCGCCAGTTGATGAGCGTGTCGTCGAGGTCGAAGAGGACCGCTTTGGCTCCCACCAGGGCCCGGCCCGCGGCGCGGGCGGGGGCGAGGCGGGCAGGGACATCCATGGCAGTGGGTGGAAGGCCGCACGACTTGAAAGCGCCGGTGGGGGACCGCCCGACAGGTGGGGACAATTCAGGGGTTGCACGAGGGTCCCTAAATAGGAGGAGGAAAAGAGAAACACTCCATGTTCCGAACGTTCCTCGCCCCCGTCCTCTCCTTCCTGGCGGGGCTGGGGGTCCTCAAGGCGGCCATCCCCCTGGAGAGCCTCACCCTGATGGGGCTGGGACTCCTCCTGAGCGGCTTCGGCGTCCTGCGCCTGCTGCTGCGCGACGATGGCAACGGCGTCCCCCTACGGGCGGCCCGGACCAAGCGGGCGGCGCCGGCGCCCGACAACGAGGGCTAACGCCGCCAGAGGTTTCCAGACCCTTCGGGCGCGAACGGCGTTTTTTGGGTTTGTCCTGCCGCCTGCCCTCGACCATGGATTGCACGGAAACGACGGAGTCAATCTCTTCCGTGCAATCCGTGGTTTGGCGGTCTAGACCTGGATGGGCACCGGCACGAAGGTCAGCACGAACACGGCCAGCACGACGGCGGCGAGCACCAGGCGCTTGCGGTCCAGCACCGTGCGGTCGTTGAGCGGCGGCGCGTGCTGCACGCCGGTGACGAGCAGGAAGAACGCCATCAGCAGCCAGGAGTTGAACAGGAACGCGAGCACCATCAGCAGGCCGACGGCCGCCATCGCGACGTAGCGCATCCGCTCGCCCAGGACGGCGCGGGCGACGTGGCCGCCGTCGAGCTGCCCCGCCGGCAGCAGGTTGATGCCGGTGACGAGGAGGCCCACCCAGCCGGCGAGGAAGGTCGGGTGCGTGAGGTAGCCGTCGTTGTGGAATGCCTTGCCAAGCAGCTGCACCAGCAGCGGGTCGCCGAGGCGCAGGAGGCCGTCGTCCCAGGTGACGTCCAACGTCACCGACGTCGCCCCGGCGGGGAGGGCGAGGCTGCGGCGCTCGCCGTGGCCGCCCGCGAGGACGCGCTCGGAGGTCTCCTTGACGGTGCCGCCGTCCTGCACCTGGATGGTGGCGGCCACCTTGTAGGGCCAGTCCGCGCTGGTGCCCGGCGGCGGGGTGACGTTGAAGGTGAGGAAGCCGCCCGCGGGCGCCGTCACGTTGGCCCGCAGGGTGGCGTGGCCGGACTCCTGCGTCAGCGTGAACGGGGCGTCGGCCGACAGGAACGGGTGGCCGACGTCGGGCAGCGGCTGCGCCACGGCGCCGGTGAGGAATGCGCCCAGGACGATGACGGGCAGCGTGACGAGGAAGCCGACCAGGGGGCCCGCGGCGCCCACGTCGAACAGCGCCTTGCGGTCCGGCATCGGGTCGCGCATCGAGATGAAGGCGCCCAGCGTCCCGAAGGGCACCAGGACCGGCGGCGCCGGGATGAAGAACGGCAGGCTGGCGCGCAGGCCGTGCCGGCGGGCGACGACGAAGTGCGCCAGCTCGTGCAGCCCCAGGATGAGCATGAGCGGCAGGGCGAACGTGACCGCGCCCCACAGCAGGTCCGACGCGCTCCACAGCACCGACCAGGTGAGGTCGCCGCCGCGCGCGATGTAGCCGTGCCAGGTGACGGCCCCGGAGAGGACCGTGGTGACGAGCGTGGCCAGCAGGAGGCCGACGTGGAGGCCGGTGCGGTGCTGCGCCGCGGGCGGGCGGTGCGCGACGAACAGAATGTCCTCGCCCGACTCGCGGCGCACGAAGACCAAAAGCTCGGGGTCAGCGGCCTGCAGCTCGGTCCGTGCCGCGGCGAAGCGGGCGTCGAACTCCTGCGGCGGGAACATGAGGTAGTAGAGCAGCGCCGCGGTTTCGCCGCGCACCTTCTCCTCGCGGGCGTCATAGACCCGGAAGTGGCGCTCGACGATGCGCCGCAGCCTGTCCACGTCCAGCCCGCGCTCCTCGCCCATTCAGGCGCCCGACCGGGAGGCGCGACTTAAGCGAAGGGGAAGGGGGGTTGGCATCCCCACGAACCGCGAACGGTGTGGAGGACAGGAAAGGTGGTTCTCCGGTTTCGTGTCCTTCGGGTCCCGCGCCCCGCCGAACCGCGGAGGCCACCGAACTCGCGGAAACAACGTCCTCCGTGGACTCCGCGACTTCCGCGGTTCGTGGGGGGCTCACGCCAACGCGTCCAGGACGCGCGCCGCTGCCACCCCGACCTTCTCCCGGTCCGCCTTGGGCGCGAACACCCACGCCCGCCAGTGGTCCATGCGGGCCTCCTCCATGACCTTGACGAGCCGGCTCGCCTCGGGCAGCGGCCGCAGCGTGCCGTCGCGCGAGCGCACCTGGAG
>JBHELM010000039.1:0-4470 GCA_046352715.1 Thermoplasmatota archaeon
GCTTGGTCATCTTCGCCAGCTCCTTGAGCATCGCGAGGCGGTCCGCGGCGTCGTTCGGGCGGTTCACGTCCACCTTGGCCTTCGGGTCGGCAGCCATGCCCAGCCATGCGCTCTCCAAGTCATGGGGTTTTCGGAACTGCCTGGCTTGCCTCTCCTGGGCCAGGGGATCGGCCGGTGGACACCCACGTTTGTTCAACGTCTGACAAAACTCTTTGAGGCGGTCTTGGCATCCGCCGCGCATGGCCCCCCGCGCCTACGTCCTGCTGGCCCTCGCCGCCCTCCTGGTGGCGCCCGCCGCCTCCGCCCACCAGACCGCCTACTCGGTGGACCAGAAGTACCGCTTCTCCATCGGCCACCTCAACGAGCCCGTCACCACCTACGTCAAGACCGGCCTCGACGTCGGCTTCACCCTCAACGACGCCGCCCGCACCGCCGTGCCGCAGCTCAACCCCGGCAACCTCACCGCCACCCTCGTGGCACCCAACGGCGAGACCCTGAGCATGGCGCTGCAGAACCAGTTCGGCACCGTGAACCACTTCACTTTCACCTCCCCCTACGTCCTCACCCAGTCCGGCGTCTACAAGCTGCGCCTGACCGGCTCCGTCTTCGGCTCCGCCGTCAACATCGACGGCATCGCCGTGGGCAGCACCAACCCGGTCCCCCCGCTGGGCAACGTCACCTTCCCCGACAGCCACGTCCCCACCAACGCAGAGCTGCGCGACCAAGTGCAGACGCTCCAGGCGCGCCTTGCCGAGCTGGAAGGCCGCCAGAACGCCCTCGAGGCCCAGTCCGGCACCAGCACCGCCAAGGGCGCCCCCTCCCTCCCGGCTGCGCCCGCGCTCGTCCTGCTGCTGGCCGCCGTCGCCGTGGCCGCCCGCCGCCGCGCCGAGTGAGCCCCGCACTCACGGACCGCGGAGGCCACGGAACGCTCGGAGACTGACGCCGTGCCTTCCGCGGTTCATCGGGCGCAGACCCCTAGGAAAACCCAGAATCCTTCCTCAGTGAGAGGGGGAGGGCAGGTGGCCACAATCTTTTGGAGGCGACCCCGCCTCGCCGCCGGCATGGCCCGCGCCCCCCTCGTCCTCTCCACGCTCCTCGTCGCAGCCCTCCTCGCCGGCTGCCTCGGCTCCACGACCGACACCGGCAGCACCACGGACACCACCGTCGGCTCGCAGTCCGGCCCCTACCGCCTCGACTGCGGCCTGAGCAACTGGAACGAGACCTGCCTGGTGCTGGCCAGCCCCAACGACTCCCCCAGCAAGGCCGAGATCGACGTCGTGGTGAACCCCGCGAACCCCAACAACGTCTTCGTGGCAAGCAAGGACCTCGACCGCAAGGCGAGCGACTGCGTCTGCGCGGGCGGCCAGTACACCAAGGACGGCGGCAAGCACTGGAACACCACCTATGTGGGCGGCCCCGCCGCCGAGCGCAGCCCGGTGAACCCGCTGTACGGCTGGCGCTGCATCACCGACCCCATCCTGCAGTTCGAGCCCGACGGGACGCTGCACTACTCCCTCCAGGCCTACAAATACAACCCGCTCGGCCTGCCCTCGGCGCAGGACCCGGTCGTCGGCGCCTCGTTCCCGCCCGAGATGGGCTACATGTTCCACGCCATCAGCCGCGACGGCGGCGCCACCTTCCCGACCATCTTCCTGATGCACGCCGGCGACGAGACCGCCATCTTCCACGACTACATGCGCATGGGCCACAACCCGAGGACCGGCACCGTGTTCACCATCTGGAACCAGCTCAGCCCCGGCCTCGGCTCCATCCCGGTCCTCGTGGCGGTCAAGCACGGCGAGACGCGCGGCCAGGCGCCCTACTACTTCCCCCACCTCAACAACGCCGCCGACCAGATGGGGCAGGGCCAGAGCCTCGGCGAGTCCGCCGTGGTGGGCGCCAGCGATGGCACCATCTACGCCTGGCTGTCCGGCTTCAACTCCGGCGGCCGCGCCGTGCTGGCCTCCTCCGACGACGACGGCGTGACGTTCAGCGAGCCGACGCAGGTGTGGAGCTTCACCCCCATGGAAGACTTCACCAACACGAAGTTCCGCACTGGCACCAGCGTCGAGCTGGCGGTCGACACCACCGACGGCCCGCGCGGCGGCTGCCTCTACGCGCTGTGGACCGGCCGCGAGGCGGGCACCGTCGGCCAGAGCGACGCCTACGTCCGCACCAGCTGCGACAAGGGCGCCACCTGGAGCCTCCCCGCCCTCGTCAACACCGGGCGCCGCGAGGACGGCCAGTTCATGCCCCGCGTCAGCGTCGACGGCCACGGCACCGTGCACGCCGTCTACCTCACCCGCGCCTACGACCCCGGGCACCGGCTGCTCGACGCCGAGCACGCCTACTCCACCGACGGCGGCCGCAACTGGACCCAGGAGCGCCTGACGCTGCACAGCTTCGACGGCGACCTCGGCATCCACCAGGACGGCTTCCCGTTCATCGGCGACTACATCGGCATCAGCAGCACCGGCGACCACACCTGGATGGGCTTCCCAAGCACGCTGACGGGGCGGGCCGAGATCGCGGTGGCGCACTCGGTCTGGCAGGGCTGACCCCACCGACCGAACCACGGAGGGCGCGGAACCCACGGAAAAAACGCCCCTCCGCGCGTTCCGCGGCCTCCGCGGTTCGGAGGAGGCGAGGCCCAAAGGTTTCGCGCCCTTCGCGGCTCGGAGGGAAGCCGCGCAGCAACAGGAGAACCAGCCGCATCGAACGGGAAGCCCTTTCAAGAGCGGCCTTCTTGAAACCCTGCCATGGCGCGCACTGCCGCCCCCTCCGGCGGGACCGATGCCGTCCGCCGCTCCCTCGACGCCCACGCGGTCGACCCGGAGTCGGAGGACCGCCCCTACCTCGTCTCCATGCTGCGCCGCCTCGGCTACACCGACGCTCAGATCCAGGACTACCTCGCCGGCCGCCAGGACCCCGGCGCCCCCGCCGCCGCGCCCGCCGGCCAGTCCGTGGCCTCCAGCCCCCCCAGCGAGGTGTCCTCTGCCCCGCTGGAGCGGCACGCCGAGCCGGAGCCCGCCCACACCGAGCCGGACCACGGCGAGGAGCGCGACGTCGAGGTGGAGTACACCGGCCCCGGATTGCAGGACTACCGCATCGTCGACCCGGTGGACTTCTTCGGTGACCAGAACCTCGTCGAGTTCGAGCCCGCGCCCGCCCAGGAGAGCTGGGAGACCGCGACCGGCGAGGAGCTGGGCTCCGACGGCCAGCCGCTGGCCGAGTTCACCCCCGCCGCCGAGGCGGAGCCCGCCTGGGAGGACGTCCCGGCCGAGGCGACGTGGGAGACGCCGGCCGACCCCGCCACGCTCGCGGAGGCCCCCAGCCAGGAGCCCGCCTGGGAGGAGTCCGCCGCCCCCGCGGAGACCGGGATGCAGGTCATCCAATACGGCGACTACACGCTCTACCAGAAGGAGGAGGTGCGCGACGGCCACGCCGCCCGCGTCTACGCCTTCAGCAAGACCCCGCCCGGCGAGGGCTACGAGGCCGCCACGGAGGTCCCCGAGGGCTACCAGGTCGCGGAGAACCCCGAGACCGGCCGCCTGTTCCTGCGCCGCACCGGCGAGGAGGACTGGGGCCTCGCGGAGGCGGCCGGCATCCTGCCCGGCGGCTCCGAGGCCGGCGACGGCAGCGGCCGCCGCCGCGTCCGCCTGAAGCGGGTGCGCGCCGCCAACCGCGAGGAGGCCATGCGCCTCGTCGAGCGCGAGGGCGGCACCCCACTCGCCTCCGTCCCCATCGACATCGAAAAGCACCTGGGTGACGAATGACGGAGAACCGCATCAAGGTCAAGGTCGAGCCCGAGATGACCCCCATCCGGCTCGAGGACCGCATGGACCTCAACTCGGAGATCAAGGTCAGCGTGGGCAGCCACCTCAAGGGGCTCGCCGTCGTCGGCCTGGTCGGCATCGCGCTCGGCACCCTCCTGGTGCTTGCGGGCTCCATCTACTTCACCACCGGCTACCCCGACCTCTACCACGCCACGCACGGCTACACGGTCCAGGAGTCGCACACCTTCATCGAGCGCGTCGTAGAGGTGCTGGCCGCCGGCATCATCCTGCTGTTCGGCGGCACGTCAGCGTTCTTCTACGGCCGCCTGGTCCTCGGCTCCGGCCACCTCGACCAGTTCTCGACCCAGGCGGAGGTGGAGTCGTGAGCCCGGCCAAGAAGTCCAGCAAGAAGACGGCCGCGAAGCCCGCCGCGCCCAAGGCGCCCCGCAAGCCCGCCTCCATCCAGCGCGTCACCCGCAGCCCCACCCTCTCGCCGGTGGCGGCCGACGAGCGCGACTACCTCGTCATCTACGAGGAGCCTGACCCGTACGGCCTCCCGAGCGATGACGTCCTGGTGCTCGACATCGACGCCCGCACCCCCCGGCGCGGCGAAGTGGACGTGCAGCAGAAGCTCGACCTCGAGCTCACCAACAGCACAAGCCGCCTCGGCACCGCCGGCTTCGCCACCACAATG
>JBHELM010000040.1:0-9968 GCA_046352715.1 Thermoplasmatota archaeon
CCCCAAGTGCATCTTCGCCTCCGGCCCGCACGACATGACCGTTTTCCACACCGGCGCCCGCTTCGGCGACCGCACCTCCTACCTCGTGGTCAGCCATTGGGGCGAGGGGGTCAAGGTGCTCGACATCACGGGCGCCCCCGCCATCCAGGAGGTCGGCTCCTGGGACGGCGAGGGGGCCCGCCACTACGACGGCAACGTCCACACCGCGATGATGGTCCAGGTGGGTGCCCACCGCTACGTCCTCGCCAGCCCCGAGTACACCCAGCAGGGCCAGGTGCCGAGCCTGTGGGTGCTCGACGCCGACGACCCCGCCCACCTGCGCCTGGTGGCCGAGTGGTGGCACCCGGGGGAGCACCCGAGCCAGGGCCTCTACCTCACCACCCACCAGTGGCAGGTCGCGCCCACCGGCAAGGACGTCACCCCGGACCAGGTGCGCATCTACCTCACCTACAACCACGCCGGCGTCTGGGTCCTCGACCTCGGCAAGGTCCTGGCGGCCGACAACGCAGGCGCCATCCTGGGCTACAACCTTGCCCGCACGCCCCTCCCCGACGACCACGTCCCCAACGCCATCCTCTCCACCTGGGACGTGAACGTCGTCGACGGCTACGTCTACGGCACCGACCGCGCCACCGGCCTGTGGGTGTTCCACTACACCGGCGACACCCTGGGCGACCCGCGCGTCACCGGCTTCGCGTAGAGCCTGCCATTTCAGGGCAGGGATTGCCGTGGTTTCGGAGAAAATTTGGCGTTGACCGGTGAGCGATGCACCGACCAACCGCGGAAACCACGGAAACGATGCAACTTCCGC
Organism: Thermoplasmatota archaeon; assembly: GCA_046352715.1. Taxonomy (GTDB): domain Archaea; phylum Thermoplasmatota; class E2; order JACPAO01; family JAHFTW01; genus JAHFTW01. The sequence goes on from JBHELM010000040.1 coordinate 812, forward strand.
GGGTTCCGTGGCCTCCGCGGTTCGAGGGCGGGAAATCCCCGCAATCCCTGCTGAGCGGAACGTCGCAAGCGTGAAGTGCGGCCCCCGGCCTGCGGCGGGCATGCGCCTCCTGGCGGCCCTCGCCCTCCTGCTCCTGGTGCTGGCCGGCTGCACCGCCGACACCGGCACCTCCGGCACCGGCGCCCCCCGCGCCGAGGTGGACGGGGCCGGCCGCATCGACCGCGCCGCCGTCGCCGCCAACCTCGGGACGCCCATCGTGATGGACCACGACCACAACGACGCGGCACTGCACACCGGCGCGCACAACCTAGAGCTGGTGGCGTGGTCGAGCCTCGGCGTCACCCTGGGCGACAACGGGTTCGCCAACTTCGTCCTCCACCGCACCCCCGCCAACCGCACGCTGGCCTTCGTGGCCGTCGACGGCGACGCGCAGGGCGGCTTCACCATCGCCGACGTCACCGACCCCGCGCACATCCAAGTGCTGGGCGACTACCGCACCTCCGGCTCCGGCTTCCAGGAGGTCCGCGTCACCCCCGACGGCCGCCATGCCCTGCTCAACGTGCAGAGGCTTCCCAGCGCCGGCGCCCCGTCGTGCAGCGTCTGCATCCAGGTCGTCTCCGTCGCGGACCCGGCGCACCCCGCGCTGGAGTCCGTGCTGCCCATCGAGGTGCAGGGCACGCACAACCTGGACGTCGCGCAGTACCCCGACGGCCTCTACGTGTTCTACGTGGGCCAGCCCGCAGACGCCAACAACAGCCCGGTGGGCAACCGCCTCGGCGTGGCGAAGCTCGTCGACTCCCCGGCGGGCGCGGTGCTGCTGCCGGTCGGCACCTTCGCGCATCCCGCCCTGCTGGACGACGGCCGCAGCTTCCCGCACGACGTCCTGGTGCAGGCGCACCCCGACGGCCGCCGCATCGCCTACGTCAGCCACTGGGACGGCGGCGTGGCGACGTTCGACGCCAGCAACCCGTCCGCCGTCACCCCGCTCGGCGTCAACACGGAGACGGCGCCCAGCGACGCGCTCGCCATCCACTGGACAACGCAGGAGCCGGCGGCGCGCAGGGACGGCCGCACCATCGTCTGGTCCGCGCCCGAGATCGGCAACCTCGCCAAGGGCACCGGCGCCATCCGCGCCTACGACGGCAGCGACCCCGCCAACCTCCGGCAGGTCGGCGCCTGGAGCCTGCCGGGGGACCTCAGCATCGAAGGGCGCTTCCTCCTCAGCCCGCACACCATCGCCCCCGACATGGCCACCGGCCTCGCCGCCGTCGCGCACTACCACGCCGGCGTCTGGGTGCTGGACATCAGCGACCCCGCCCACCCCGCCGCGCTCGGCTACTATTTGCCCCACGGCAACGGCACGCACCCCTACGAGGGGAAGACCTGGTGGAAGAAGCCCAACTTCAACCCCGACGGCTTCCTGCCCAACGCCTACCAGGTGCGCTGGGACCACGGCCTGCTGTGGGTGACGGAGCGCGGCACCGGGCTCTACGCGCTCCGGTACACGGGGCCGGTGCCAGGGCCGGTCTAGCGGACACGCCTAAACCACGGATTTCACCAATTGGAACAGACGCTTGCTGGCGTCGCAGGTTCGTGGGCTTCGTGGAATTCGTGGCTGAAACGGGCTGCGAAAAACGCTATACGGTTGCGGCTTCTCGCAGGGGATTGCCCCCATGGACGACGTGGACCGCCACATCCTTTCCCTGCTGCGCCAGGACTCGCGCGCCTCCTTCACCGACATGGCGAAGGCCATCGGCACCTCCGAGGGCACCGTGCGCGCCCGCGTCAAGCGCCTCGTCGAACAGGGCACCATCCGGCAGTTCACCATCCGCACCGCCGGCAACCAGGTCAAGGCGCTCGTCGAGGTCAGCGTCACCGCCAACGTCCACAGCGGCGACGTCGCCAAGGCCATCCGCGCCTGGGACGGTGTCGACGCGGTGTGGGAGATCACCGGCGACAACGACCTGCTCGTCGTGGCCGACCTCCCCAACACCTCGGACCTCAACGGCCTCATCGACCGCATCCGCGGCATCCCCGGCACCCAGGCGACGCGCAGCCGGCTCATCCTGAAGGAGCACTGACGGCGCCCTGGACTCTGCCTACGGTGCGGGCCACGCGGCACGAAGCGGATGGCCGGGGTCCAGCGTCGCTTCTCCCGAGGCTCCGCACCGCCTGGCGTGCCTTTGCCAGGCCGGCCCGTGCTCCTCGTCCTGGTCGAACAGGAGAGCCGCGGCATGCGCGACCTCGTGCCGGATGGATTCCATCAGCAGGTCCCCCGTCACGTGCGTGGACAGAAGGAACGGCTGGAGGCAGCGCCACGCGCCCCGCCCGTGGGTCCGGGTCATGGAGAAGATGTCGGTCCGGTCGACCAGTTCCACGCCCGGAAAGGGCGGCAAGGAGTCGCCGTAGACGGAGCGGTTGATGCGGTCGTACTCCTGGCGGAAAAGGTTCGACTGGCGTTGCGCGGCTGTTGTCATCCCACGACCCGATTCGTGCCGACCTGGCTGGACGCCATGTCGGCAACCCTGCCCACTCAGTCCAGGGTCTTGAAAACGGAGGTTTGGGCTGCATGGACGCGCTGCCTGAACTGCGGAGCAGGCGCCGCGGCCAACCCGTTGCGAGGAGCGCAAAAACCACACCGCTCCCGCAAATCCTATCACGCCCACACGGAGGTGGGAGAGCATGCCATGGCTCCGCCTCGCCGCGCTCATCCTCCTGCTGGCGGGCTGCGTGGCACCGGCAAACACCAGCCCGTCGCCGCCTCCCGCGCAGGGGTTGGCGATCCATGCGGTCGCGGCGCTGACCAACGTGGGTTCCCACTCGGCCGAGCCCAGCGTCGCGGTGCGCGGCAACCACGTCGTCGTGGCCAACATCGAGTACGGCCGCGGCGAAGCCTCCAGCCAGACCGTGTTCGACGTCGTGGTGCACGCCACCGACGACGGCATCCAGTGGACAACCGCGGCCCTTCCCGCCGCCGTGACGGCGCCGTTCGACCCCGCAGGCCACGACATCTACCACGGCGACTCGGTGCTGGCCTATGCCCCCGACGGCACGCTCTGGCTCGCGGCGGTCGCGGCGCAGGGCGCCTGGCGGGACGGCACCGCCGCCGCGCTGGCGGACCCCGTCACGTTCGTCACCAGGTCCAGCGACGGCGGGGCCACCTGGTCGCCGGCCGTCGCCTGGTTCCCCAGCGCAGGCGCCGTCGCCGGAGCGGCTGGAGCGGCGCTGCCCGTCGGCACCGTGAACGACAAGCCCTGGGTCGCCGTGGCCCCCGACGGCGTGGCGCACCTCTGTTGGGCCTTCTTCGCGGAGGCGACGCCGGCGCTGCTGTGCGCCCACAGCCCCGACTGGCGACCCGTCCTGGTCGCAGCGGCGCTGCCCGGCCGCATCCTCCAGGGCACGACCCTCGTGGCACCCGCCAAGGGCACCCTGTTTTTGGCCGCTTCCGACACCGTGCTCGCCGGGCCCGATGCGCCTGACCTCCAGCGCGTGTGGGCGAGCCAGGACGGCGGCGCCACCTTCACCGAGCGGGCCTCGCCGGGACCCGCCATCCTGGGCTCCTACGGCACGCTCGTCGGGACGCCTCGCGAGCCGGACCACCTCTGGTACCTTGGGACGCAGGGGGACGAGCAGGCGTACATCGCGCAGAGCACCGACGGCGCGGCCCACTGGTCCGCCCCGACCCCACTCCGCCCCGCGCCAGGGCCGCAGCGGCAACCGGCCGGCTGGCTGGACGACGGCGGCCGGCTGCACATCGTCCTCTACGACACCGACGCGGCCGGCGAGCGCATGACGCTTGGCATCTGGAAAGACGGCACCTTCGAGGCAGTCGCAGGGAATCGCACCGACCCCGGCCCCTACCGCCGCGACTACCTCGGCATCTCCGGCGCGGGGGACACCTCGTGGGCTGCGTGGGTCGCTGGCGACGTTGAGCGCACCTGGATTGCGGTCGCGCGCTCGTCTTGACTGACTGGACCACGGATTGCACGGAGCACCTCCTGGCCGCGAACCGTGCAATCCGTGGTTGGGCCGGCGGCTCGCTGCGCAGGGCTTACGGGAACCGGAGCGCTGCGGGAACCGTGGACCCGCCGCACCTGCGCCGCCTAGCCTGCTGCGTGTCCGAGCCGCCGTGCGTCCTCTGCCCACTGCTGCCGCAGAACGAGGGGCTGAGCCTGCGCGAACTGGCCGCGCTGGGGCTCAAGGCGAATGTGGAGCAGGCGTTGACCGAGTAGCCACAAACGATTTCGCCGAGCGAGTTGGCCGGCAAGCTTCGGCGCCGACCATCCACAGATTTCACAGATTCCAGTGATTCCAGGTTTTTCTGGCTGGAGCTTCGCCACTCCCATCCACAGGGAACACCGGCCAACGCCGGGCCGCGCCGCTTATGAGCCGCCCTTCGGTCGCCGCCCCATGACCACCAAGGTCGGCTTCGTCGGCGCCGGCACCATCGGCGCCAACTCCATCTTCGCGACGCTCGCGCTCACCGACCGCATCGACGAGGTCGCCGTGGTGGACATCGCCGAGGCCGCCGCCGTCGGGCGCGCCCTCGACCTCAACACCGCCGCCGTCGCCTTCGGCCGCCGCACCAGGGTCTCCGGCAGCACCGACTACGCGACCCTCAAGGGCAGCCGCGTCGTCGTGGTCTCCGCCGGCGTCCCCCGCAAGCCCGGCATGACCCGCGCCGACCTGCTGGGCATCAACATCAAGATCCTCAAGGGCATCTGCGCCGAGGTCCGCCGGCACGCCCCCGACTGCGTCTTCCTGCTCGTCACCAACCCGGTCGACATCCTGCTTTACGTGTGCTGGAAGGAGCTCCAGTTCCCCCGCGAGCGCGTCATCGGCATGACCTCGCTGCACGACTCGGCCCGCCTGACCGACATCGTGCGCGACGCGACGGGCAACCGCGAGCTGCGCGCCACCATCCTCGGCGAGCACGGCGAGACCATGTTCGTCGTCCCCAGCCTGAGCAGCCCCGAAATCAAGGCCGCCGACTGGGAGGGCCTGGAGAAGAAGACCCGCGGCCGCGCCATGGAGATCATCGAGCGCGTCGGTGCCACCGCCTACGCCCCCGGCGCCTGCACGGGCCGCATGGTCAAGGCCATCCTGGAGGACACCCGCGAGGAGATTCCTACCGGCGTCATCCTGGTGGGCGAGTACGGCCACAAGGACGTCGCCACCGGCGTCCCGGCGGTGCTGGGCCGCGGCGGCCTGGTGCGCGTCGTGCAGTACGACCTGACCCCGACCGAGCGGCAGAAGCTCGACGTCACCGTGCAGGCCGTGAAGGAGAAGATCGCCGAGGGGCTGGCCATCCTGGCGGCGCCCCCGGCCCCCCCGGCCTGAGAGCCAGCATCGCGGATGCGCAAGGGGCGCGGATTGCCCTTCCCGGGCGACGCACGCAGCCCACCCCCCGAGGGCCGGAAGGCATTCGTGAAGACCGGGAGCGTAGCTTCCCCCGCAATGGAGGGGGTGCGCCGTCCCTCCATTCCGCTGCCCCCGACGGGCCCGCGGCCGCATCCTGATTGTGGGCCGGCGCGGAGGCTGCGCTCGGGCAGGCATCCAGGAGGACGTTGGAGAATCAGGGAGGGAAAGGAAGAGGGACGGGTCGTGGTTCAGAGGAACTCTGCCTTCTTGCGCCCGCGGGCAATGAGGTTGTGCTCGCTGCAGTAGAAGGCGTCGGGCACACGCACGAAGGCGTGCCCGCGCGGTCCTTTGCGGAACACGGGGCCCATGGCGGAGTCGCAGGTGGGGCAGCGCGGCCGGATTCGGTTTGGCATGATGGCCGAAACGGATACACCAAAGGTCTTCAAAGCTTGCTCGGCCTGTGCCTTGGCCTGCCTGCCCATTTTTGTGCGTCCAGGCCGCCCACAATGCCAGAAGAGGATTCCCCCGCGCAACCCCCTAGATGAAGGAGGTCGACGACTCCGGCGCCCCGGTGTCGGCGTTGGCGTGGTGCTCGCGCAGCTCCTTCTCCAACTGCGCCGCCTCGTGCTCCAGGGGCTTGGCGTCCACCGGAACGTCTGGCACCAGCTTGGCCACGGCGGCGATGAGGGCCGCGGCGGCCATGCCGTCGGGGTGGTCGCGGGCCGCCTCCACCAGGAGCGCCCCCGTCGGCACCTGGAGGTCCTTGCCCTGCACCAGGATCTGCGCCGTCGGCCCCGAGATGAGGGCACGCGCCATGGCCGGGATGCCGGCCTTGACGAGCATCGCCGTGACGTCCATCTCGCTGCTGGCGCAGAACACGTTGGGCTGCGGGTCCCCCTCCATGCGCACCACGGCGTCGAGGCAGAGCACCAGCTTGGCGCCGGCCGACTTGGCCACCTCCAGCGCGAAGTCGGCGATGCGGCCAGAGTGCACGGGGTGGAGGGGAAGGTCCGCCGCGACGACGAACATGCGCGGGCAGTGGCCACCGACCCGGCACACCGTCTCCCCGCCGAAGACCCGCACCGGCGAGGTCGCCTGCCCGTCCTGGATGGAGACGACGGTCTTGAACTCGGGGACGCGGAAGTGGCCGACGAGGGGGAGGTTGAGGTGCTTGACGAGGTACTGCGCGGCGATGACGGCGGCCGAGCCCACCCCGGGCATCGCCACGAGGATGAGGGCGTCCTCCAGGGGCATGGCGGCGAACAGCTCCAGCCCAACGTCACTGCGCTGCAGGGCAGGCGCGCTCAGGCCCGACTCGCTGGCAGGCGGCGGGGTCGCGCGGGGCGGGGGACTCATCCCGTGCGCCAACGCTGCGGCGCTGAAGAAGGTAAGGGCGCAGGTTCCGGCCACCCTCGCTCTCCCGCTGCACCCGAGCCACACTCGGCGGGGACGACGTGGAGGCGTGGAGTGCCATCCCCTGTCAGCGGAAGGGAAGCTGCGCCGCGAACGAGCGCGCCGCCTCGCCCGCCTTCACGCGCCAGTCGGGGCCGTCGCCGGCCTGCAGGATGCTGCGCCCGACGTTCACCACGGCGAAGCGCCCCTTGGAGTCGCCGCCGCGCTGGAGGGTGGCCGCCGCGTCTCCGCCCTGCGCCCCGACGCCGGGGATGAGCAGCGGCACGCCGTCGCCGCACAGGGCGCGCAGTTGCGCCAGCTCCTCGGGGTAGGTTGCGCCGGCGACGAGGCCGAGGTTGCCGAACTCCTTGTTCCACTCCATCGCCTTGCGCGCGCCGGCCTGGTAGAGCTTGGCCGGTTTCCCGTCCGGGCCGGTGAGCGCGAGGTCCTGGAAGTCGCCGGCGGAGGCGTTGCTGGTGCGCGCCAGCAGGAAGACACCCTTGTCGGCGTAGCGCGCGAACGGCTCCACGGTGTCGCGGCCGAGGTAGGGGGTGACGGTGACGGCGTCGGCGCCCAGCTCGTCGAAGGCGGCCTCGGCGTACTTGCGCGCCGTGTTGCCGATGTCGTTGCGCTTGGCGTCGAGGAGGACCGGCAGCCCCGCCGGGACCGACTCGACGAGGCCGCGCAGCGCGTCGTCGCCGACCTCCCCCAGCGCCTCGAAGAAGGCGGCGTTGGGCTTGACGCAGCACGCCACCTCCGACGTCGCCTCGACGATGCCGAGGCAGAACTCCAGCGCGTCCTCCGGGTTCATGCCGTCGGGGAACGCCTCGGGGTCGGGGTCGAGGCCCACGCAGAGCCAACTGCCCGCGCGCCGCGCGGAGGCCAGCAGGCGGGCCGTGAAGCGGTCGGCGTCGGCGCCTTGCACGCGCCGCGAGCGGGAGCCGGCTACTTGGAGGCTTGCGTCGTGGTGTGGCCCTGCGCGTCCACCCTGCACGGCGCCGCGTGGTGCTGCGCGTTGAAGCTTGCCACGACGCAGCCGCTGGGCAGCTCGACGTCGATGGAGTGGTAGCCGATGCCCTCGGCGAACGCGATGCCGGGGCCGCCCACGGTGAAGCTCAGCGCCCACGGGCCGGTCGGGTCGCCGGTGCCGTAGAAGGCGATCTTGGTGCCGGCGTCGCCCGGCATGGCGGACAGCTCGAAGGCGGTGCCATTGGGCGCGGTGGCCTTCGCCTGGTAGTAGCCCTGCGACGGCGTGGGGGTGGCGGCGAGCGGGCCGACGCCGAAGGAGGCGAGGTTGCCGACGATGAGGGTGAAGCCGAGGTGGTCGTAGCCGGGCTGCACCTGCACGGTGTCGGTGGCGACGGTCACGGCGTTGGGCCCGATGCCCTGGCGCGCGTCGAACACGGGGCCGAGGCGGCCGTGCTGGAAGACGAGGTCGTGGGCGTGCGGGACGCGCACCGTGCCGCGGTAGCCGTAGCCGTGGCCGGTGACGTCGTAGGTGGCGTAGCCTGGAGAGTCGAGGTGGGTGACCTCGCCGGCCTTGGGGTCGTAGGTCGCCGTGAACCCCCAGCCCACGCCGGAGCCGGTGAGCCTGGCGGTGCCGTCGGGCTGCGGCTCAGCGGTCATGTTGCCGGGGCGGCCCTCGAACGCGGTGGGCCACGCCTGGGTGTCGGTGAGGGGGAACCTGAGCGGAGAGAAGACGACGTCGTGGACCTCGAAGGAGAGGTTCGCCTGGGCGACGTCGCCGTAGCCGGGGATGTGGAGCACGAGGATGTCGTTGCTGAAGCCGTCGATGGGGAAGCCGACGAGGTAGCTGGGGCCGTCCGTCCCGGCCACGACGCGGGTCACCGTGTGGGCCTCCTCCGTGAAGTGGTCGACGACCTTGTAGGTCCACCACTCGCCGAGGCGCCACTGCGGGGCCGCCGCCAGGGTGCGCTCGCCATCCGCGGGCGGGTCGCGGGGCAGGACGGGGACGTCGAGCTTGTTGACGCCGTCCTCGTACTGCTTGGTCGGCGTGCCCGTCGCGGTCGGCGCCGGGGCCGGCGTGGCGCAGCCGGCGAGGGCGGACGCGCTGGCCAGCGCAAGGGTCAGCAGGAGGGGGACGGGCCGCATGGAGAACGCACGCCAGGGCTGGCGCCTTAACCTTTATGACGTTCCCTTCCCGCGCAAATCCTGCAGCCCACGGAGCGCAGCGGGTGCAAACCAGTCCGCTGGGCTTCGTCCCTTCGTGGGCCTGGCTCACCGGATGCGGCTGAAGCGGCCCGCCTCGGTCTCGACGTCGTTGAGGATCTTGCGCACCGCGTCGGTGCGGGTGGGCTTCTGGAGGTAGCCGAAGGCGCCGTTGGCGATGGCCTGCACCACGTCGGGGTGGTCGGAGGCGAGGCCGGTGACGAGGACGACCTTG
>JBHELM010000041.1:0-11707 GCA_046352715.1 Thermoplasmatota archaeon
GGCGGACCACGTCCAGGCCATCCGCGAGGGCAGCGCGCGCCTGCTCTCCGTCGTGGGGGACGTGCTGGACTACAGCCGCATGGAGGTCGGGCAGCTCCCCCTGGAGGAGCGCGCCTTCGAGGTCGCGCCGCTCGTCGCGGGCTGCCTGAAGACCGTCTCCGTCGCCGCGGTCCGCAAGGGGCTGGGCCTGACCTCGCACAGCACCGCCGACGTGCCGGCCTGGCTGCTTGGCGACCCCACCCGCGTGCGCCAGGTGCTGCTCAACCTCCTCTCCAACGCGGTCAAGTTCACCCCGGCCGGCAGCATCGACCTGGCCGTCTCCGCGCGCCGCGAGGGGGACCGGGTGCGCGTCGAGTTCCAGGTCAGCGACACCGGCGTCGGCATCCCCACCGAGCAGGTGCGCCACCTCTTCCGCCCCTTCATCCAGGTGGGCAGCGTGGTGCAGGGCGGCACCGGCCTGGGGCTCGCCATCAGCCGCCACCTCTGCGGGCGCATGGGCGGCGACATCCTGGTGCGCAGCCGCCCCGGCTCCGGCTCGACCTTCACCGCCATCCTGCGCCTGCCGCGGGCCTCGCCGGAGGCGGTGGAGGCGGTGCGCGCCGAGGCGAGCGCCCCCGTGCCCCCCGGCCGCACGCGGGAGGTCCTGCTGGTGGAGGACAACAGCATGAACCTGCGGCTCTCCCGCAAGGTGCTGGAGCGGCTGGGCCACCGCGTCGAGGTCGCCACCGACGGCGCCCAGGCGGTGGCGATGGTGCGCGGGCGGCGCTACGGCGCCGTGCTCCTCGACGTCCACATGCCCATCATGGACGGCCTGCAGGCGGCGCGCGAGATCTGCCGCCAGGCGCCGCAGGGGCGGCCGCTGCTCATCGGGCTCACCGCCACCCCCGAGGACCGCGTGGCCTGCCTGCGCGCCGGCATGGACGGCCACCTCTCCAAGCCGCTGGACCCGGCGCGGCTGACGCGGCTGCTGGCCGACCTGGAGGCCCCGCCCAAGCCGGGCCGCAAGGAGAGCCACTCCCGGTCCCGGGCCGTGGCCGTGGCGAACTGACTAGGCGGGCGGGAGCGCCGGCAGGGTCGGCCAGGCGGTGCCGCCGTCGTGGAAGGTGTTGACGATGAGGGTCGCCTGCGCCTGCACCAGCCCGGCGCCGCGCGCCAGCTCGAGGGCGCGGCCCTGCGCCGCGGCGGGGTCGCTGCCGCGCACCGTGAACGCCACGCTGTGGCGCGCCGCCATCCCGAAGACGCGCGTCACGCCAGCGGCCCCGCACAGGCGGTCGATGGCCTGGCGGTCGGTCTGCGCGGTGGGCACGCCGCTCACCAGCACCTCGTAGCTCTCCCCGAGCGCCGCGGGGTCGACGCGGGGGTGCAGGCCGCGCAGGACGCCGGCCTCCTGCAGCGAGGCGAGGCGGTGGCGGACGACCTCCTCGCTGGCGCCGATGTGGCGGGCGATGGCGGCGGCGTCCAGGAAGTTGGTGGCCACGGAGGAGAGGATGCGCTTGGCGATCTGGTCGAGGGGTGCGTGGCTCATGGTCGCTCACCTGCGCCTGCGCGCGGCGGGGCCATCAAAGGGTGTGCGCCCACGCCCGACAGACAGCAGCTCATCCCAGCCAGGGGTCAAGCCCGTTGGTGGGGATGTGCGGGGCCTGTGGGGCAGGGACCGGCGCCGGGAGGGCGGCCGGCAGCACGCCCGCCAGGCACGCCAGGTCGTCGCGGTCGAGGCGCCGCACGGTCGTGAGCGGCCCGAGGCCATGGAGGATGTCGAGGTTCGTGGGCATGGCACCGCGGCTCGCCCGGGCCGCCGCATAGTCTTCCCCGCGAGGCGGCGGAACCGTGCGCGGCGGCGGGGTTGTGCGTCGGCGGCGCGACACGCGAAGCGGGAAATCCCGGGCGTCGGAAGCCAAGGTGCTTGGCCGTCTCGCCAAGATGCGGAGCCCTCTCCATGACCGACCATCCCACCCCGCCTCCTCCCCGCGCCAGCCGTCCCCGCGTGCGCACCGGGACCCTCGCCACGCTGGCGGTCCTGTGCGCGGCCGGACTCGCCGCCCCGGCTTTCCTCGGCCTCAGCTCCACCGGGGGCGGCCACGCCTCGGCGGCGGCGCCGCGCTCCGGCCGCCTCCTGGTCCCCTTCGCCGACTCGCCGGAGACCATCGCGTCGGAGGCGGTCGCGCAGATGCAGGCCATCGCGCAGGGCAGCGCCAACGAGATGCAGCAGGCGGGCGCCGCCGCGGTGGCGGAGTACGAGGCGGCCGGCAGCAGCGCCACGCAGGCCCTCGCCGCGTCCCAGACCGAGGGCGTCCAGAGGGTCGCCTCCGTGAACAACCCGCCCAGCGCGCTCCAGCAGCCGCCGCCGGGCGACGACCTGGCCAACGTGACCCCCTCGCCGCAGGCCTCCAGCGTGCCCGGCTACAGCGTGCAGGCCAACGACGACCACTCGGGCGGCTTCGCGGTGGGCCCCGCGAGCTTCAGCGTCACCCCCTACCAGGGCAGCGACTCGCAGGTGAAGGCGCGCCTCGCCCTCAACCTCCCGGTGACCGGCAACCAGGGCATCGACGCCGCGGCGCTCGCCCTCGTCAATGTCTACGTCACCCTCAAGGGCGACGCCTGGTCGGCCAGCAACACCACCGGCGACAACGACATCACGGCGACCTGGGACGACTCCACCTTCGGCACCGTGACCGCCACCGGCGAGGGCGCCACCTGGCAGGCCGCCCCCGACGAGAAGGGCGCGGGCGACGCCGCGGCGCACGCCGCCGGCCTCCTGACCAAGGCCAACGCCACCCTCTCCACGGTCCTCTCCGGCGTGCGCGCCAACGTCGCGCTCGAGGCCAACCTGACCGCGATGGTGGAGGCCGAGATCACGGCCACCCTCGAGGCGCAGGAGCAGGCCGAGGCCGCCGTCGACGCCGAGGCGCAGGCCCGCGTCGACGCCACCTTCGCCGCCTCCGCGCAGGCCGAGGCGCAGGCGCACGCCGCGGCGGGCCACCACCTCGAGGTCGTCCAGCAGGCGCAACTGGCCGCCAGCCAGAAGCTGCACGCCGAGGCGACGCAGCAGGTCGAGCTGGTGACCGCCGCCGCCGCGCAGGCGCAGGAGAGCCTCCGCCAACAGGCCGCCGCCGCCCTCGAGGCCGGCACCCAGGCCGCCACCCAGATCCACACCGCCGCCGAGGCCGCGGTGCAGGCCATCGCGCACGCCCCGGGCGTCAACAACACCGACGCCGGCGCCCGCGCCCAGGCCATCCTGGCCGCCGCGGCCGCCGCCGAGGCCGCCGCGCAGGCGAAGGCCAACGGGACCGCCAAGGCGCTGCTGGCGCAGGCCGCCAGCGTCGGCGCCCAGGTGGACGTGAAGGTCAAGGCCATCCTCACGCTGGAGGCCAACGCCGCGGCCGCCCTCGACGCCAAGGCGAAGGTGGCGGCCCAGGCCACCCTGCGCGCCGAGGCGTACACGGTGGCGAAGATCCGCGTCAACGCGCAGGCCCAGGCGCAGGCCCACCTGCGCGCCGCCGCGGCCGCGAAGTTCAAGCTGGAGTCCGCCGCCAAGGCGCACATCCGCGTCGTCGTGAAGGCGGCGCTGGGCGTCTCGGCCGCCACGAAGGTCAGCTTCGACGGCTCCAAGCCGCTCGGCGAGGCGGTCTACCAGCACACGGACACCCACACGACCAACGACATCAGCTACGTCCGCGAGGTCGCCACCGACTACAAGGAGTCGCACAGGCTGGACAACAGGACGAGCTTCGAGCGCTGGAACAACGTGGCCAACCAGCTCGACCTGCAGAAGGACGCCGTCCTGGACACCTACCTCCTCATCGAGGAGCAGGTGCAGAAGAACGTCGACCTCTTCCTGGGGACCCAGCACGACCTCCAGGCACTTGGCCAGCAGTACACGTAGGCGCCGCGCCATCCTCCCCCCTCTCCTTCCTCCCTCTCCCACCCTTCCCCCCTGTCTTTTCTGTGGCCCGCTGGATTCCGGCGGTTCGTGCAACCCCTCATTGCCCCCCGGCGCCGAGGCGCGCGCGGTGCATCCTTGACACCTCAGACTCCAGCCCAACCCTTGACCTCCCGCGTCCCGCGCCGCCTCCGCGTGCGCCTGTTCGCCATCGGCGCCGTGGCCGTCCTCCTCGCCTCCGGCGCCGTCCTCGCGCTGACCTGGCCCAGCTCCACCCCGCAGCCCGAGGCGGCGGCCCGCAGCGGCCCCGGCGCGTCCTCGGTCGGGCTGCCCGCCAAGGCGAGCCCCGTCGAGCAGCTCAACGCGCTCGCCTCGATGGGCGCGGACCCGGCGACCGCCATCCGCCAGGCGACGGCCGACTCCAGCGCCGCAATGGGCGCCGCCTCGTCCTCGCTCGCCGCCGCCCTCGAGGCGGTGCGCGCCGAGGGCCTCGCCAAGCTGCCCCCGCTCCCCGCGCTGCCCAGCGACTACCTCCCCGGCATGGACCTCGCCGGGTCGGTCAAGCTCCCCAAGCCGGCCGCCTTCCCCGTGCCGGTCTACGGCGGCGGCCTCACGCTGCCGGGCTTTGAGACCAAGGACGTCCTCGACAGCGTCTCGCCCGCCGTCGCGGCGTCCGGCCCGCACGCGCCCCCGACCGGCTCCGCCGCCGCGGACGCCGCCCTCGCGCAACTCCTCCAGGCCTACGGCGCCCTCGCCAAAACGCTGGAGACCGCCAACCTCTCCAACCTGCCCGCGCCCCCCGTCGGGGTCGTGCCGGAGGGGCTCCTGCCGCCCCTCGGCCTCCCCGGTGTCGGCGGCGGCTACCCCGCGCAGGCCCGCGACGCCAACGACGCCGCCGACCCGGACGAGCAGGGCGCCAAGCTGGCGCGCGTCCACGCCGGCGAACTGCTGGCCAGCGTCGAGGCCGCCTACGCCGTGAGCCACCCCAGCCTCGGCAAAGTCCTCACGGCCTACCAGGGCCTCGCCGACCGCGTGGAGGCGATGCTCGAGGAGACGCACAACGCCACCACGCAGGCGGAGAGCGCCGTCCAGGCGCAGCTCGAGGAGCGCTTGGCCGCCATCGAGGCGTCCGCCGAGCAGGCGCGCCAGCAGGCCGTCAAGCTCACCAGCGCCCACCGCGCCGCCGTCCAGTCCACCGCCCAGAAGGCGCAGGCGCTGCTCGGCCAGGCCGCCAACGCGCAGGTCGCGGCCATCCAGGACGCCGTCGCGGGCGACCTGGCGCAGCTCCAGGAGCTCGCCGCGCAGGCCCAGGCGACCGCCCTCGCCCGCCGCGCCGACATCCAGAAGCTTGCCGGCGACGCCCTCGCCCAAGTGGAGGCCGGCAGCGCTGCCGAGGCCGCCATCCAGGCCGCCGGCGAAGGCGCGCTCAAGAAGGTTGGCACGGAGGCCCAGGCCCGCGTGCAGGCGTTCCAGGCCGCCGCCACCGACCTGCAGGCCCGCGCCCAGGCCGCCCTGCGCCAGCTCACCCGCGCCGCCGGTGCCGCGTCGCAGCGCATCAACGACACGGTCGAGCAGGCGCTGCAGCAGGCCGACGACACGCAGGCGTACCTCACCGACCTCGCCCGCGCCCAGGCCGACGTCGCCACCGCCGCCCAGCAGGCCGCCGCCGACGCCGCGCTCGCCAAGCTGCCCGGCCTCGAGAAGGCCCGCGCCGACAAGCTGGTGCAGACCGCGCTCAAGGCCACCGGGAACGCCAAGGCCCTCGCCAAGTCCGTCGGCGACCTCACCGGCCGCGTCGCCGGCCTGACGGGCGAGCAGGTGGGCAAGGACATCGGCTACATCGCCAAGGTCAGCGCGGACTACGGCCGCGTCCCCACCAGCCAGCGCCTGGAGCGCTCCGGATTCTGGAACGGCGTCGCCCACACCGCCGACAGCCGCCTGGGCACAGTCCTCTCGACCACCGGCGCGCTGGAGCAGATGTCCGGCAAGCTGCTCCTCGCCGCGCAGCAGGCGGAGGCGCAGGTCGAGAGCCTGGGCTGATCCCCCGCCCGTTCCTCTTCCCCTTCCTCTCTCCCTCCCTATTCCCCCACGTTTCTTTCGCCCCCACCCGCCGGCGCGGGGCACGATGCCATGCATCCTTGCAAACGTTCATGGCACGCGCCCACCCTACCCTCCCTTGTGCGCCACGGCCACCGCATCCTGCTGCTGGAGGACGACGCCGACGACGCCAAGCGCTCGCGCGATGCCCTCGTCGAGAGCGGCTACGCAGTCACGCTCGCCCCCTCCCTGACCGCCGCGCGCCGCGCCATCCGCCGCCACGCCGCGTTCGACCTCGTCATCGTCGACCACCACCTCCCCGACGGCGAAGGCCCCTCCATCATCCCCCACCTGCGCGCCGCCGGCATCCGCGCCCCCGTCGTCCTGGTGACGGCCAACCGCAGCGAGAGCGTCGCCGAGGCGGCATTCGAGGCCGGCTGCGTCGACACCGCCGTCAAGGACCTCGGCTACCACTCCTGGCTGCCCCGCGTCGCCCAGGCGTTCGCCAACGGCAAGCCCGGCTCCGACCCCGACTGGGGCTGGGGCCTGCACGTCAAGGGCGTCTGCGTCGGCCGGGTGCACGGCAACGCGCTGCAGGCGTCGCCGCCCAACGTGTGGGAGTCCTACCACTTCGCGCTGCAGAGCGCCACCGAGCTGGCCATCCGCTGCGTGCGCGGCAGCGGCCAGAGCGCGCTCGGCTCCCTCCCCTCGGTCCAGGTCCAGGTGGGCCCCGACCTGCACCTCCTCGTCATCCTGCGCGGCGGCGTCTTCGCGGCGGCGCTCCTCTCCAAGCCGGCCACGGCGGCGGACCGCGAGGAGCTCGTCGAGGAGGCAAGCTCGTTCGCCAAGGCGCGCGCCGAGTCCGAGGACCTGGGCGCTGGGACGGCCTGACCAACAAGTTCACCCCGTTCCCACTTGAAGCAGAGAATTTGTGAGGCGGTTCGGAATGCTTGCAGGACGCCGCTTTTGCAACCTGTCACCGCAGCTCATTCTCCAACTGCCCATACCGCAATTGCGGAGATAGATAGGTCTTGCGAAGGGTGTATTGAATAAACTAGGGCTGACGGTGCCGCCGGCTTGGTTGGCGGTGACGGTTATGATTCAATCTCGTTCCTGGAAGATTGGCATTGGAAGCAATGGCATGGTTGCGCTGCTGGTTCTCGCGGCTGCGATGGCCTCGTTGGAAGCGCGGGCAGACCCGCAGACCTCCGACACGGAAATCGTCATGGAGGCTTACACCGAATCGACGGCGCAACTGGAAAGCAGTGACGAGACTTCCGTCGGCGGCAGCGGGTCAGTCGGCATTGATGAGTTTCGAGAGAGCAATGACGGCTTCAATGTCACCTACTCCACAGGTTGCCATGTCGGCCTCAGCGCCTTTGCTGGCTACGATTGGGTCGTCGTCAGCCCAGACAACGGGACAGCTCCCGGCCTTCCGTCCAACGAGACGGTCCTCTACCTGAGCCTGGACGACTACTATTGTTTGTTCCCGCTTGACCCGAGAGAGATGGCGGTCCAAGGCCCGCCCACCGCCTTCCTCGACGACCCCGAGGTGCAAAGCGCCTTCATCAACGAGACGCTTGGGGGCAACGCGACCACCGCCCTCCAGTGGTTCCTTCCCAATGCCACGCATCTCCAGCAATCTTTTGTCGATGCGCTGAACCACGACTACACGGTTTCCCTGCCTGGCGCCGGGAGCGGCTTCCACCCGCGAGTCACGACATGGAACACCTTGACCGGCTACAACAACGTGACCGCCGAAAACGTCACGCTACAGCCCAACGTGACCGTGAATCCGAAGAAGACCGTTGACGACCTGCCAGGCCATATGGCTCCAATGGCTCCATCCGCCTCCAGCAGCGGCATCGTCGAGGTCTACATTGTCCTGCCCAAGCCGTACACCTATAACCACGATGGCGAGCGCTGGGACTTCCTGCCCAGCAACGGCTGCAACCTGGAGCACTACAAGGCGGCCTTTGATTCGCTCCGTTCCCAGTTTCCCAAGCCCTCCAGCTCCAACCGGCTCTCGGCACACCGCTACTGCATCTTGCAGTCCCCTTACCGATGGGACCCCTGCCTCTCAAACGGCTATTATGGATCCCTGCAATGCACCCGCGACATCGACACCCTGCTTGAAAGGTTCAAGGCATTCACCAGCACCTGGAGGTTTGCTGGCATGCGTGACGGCGCCAACGAGTTGCTGAGCGCGGTCGTCAGCAAGTCCACCAACAATGGCATTGGCGACCAACCGGGGCGCTACTCCATCCTCTCGGAACGCACGACGTGGCGGCCTGAATCCCCCAACACGTCCATCCTCGTGCACGAGTTTGGGCACAACTTTGGCGCCTCCCACTACCCCGCCAACGACGTGCGGAAATTCACATGCCGTTGGTGGCACCAGCATTCTTGGTTCTACGGCCACCTCCATGAAAGCGATTCTGTCATGAACTACTGCTACATGTACTGGGGCTACAACTATTTCGACTACGACAACCGGCTGACGGTCAGCGCCAACCTCTGGCCGTGAGTGCAGTATGCGCCCTAGTCCGTCCGTCCTCGCGGCCATTGCCTGCTTGATGGCCTTCCTTGCAGGTTGCCTTCAGGCCAACTTCGGCCTGCATCCGACCAACGAAACCAGCCACGACGTCCTGCTAAAGGTGACTTTCACCGATTCCGAAGGAAAGACCCTGTGGAGCAACCAGTTTTCCCTTGCCGCTCACTCATCCTATCCCGCGGTTCCCGTTGCGAACGTGGTGCTGCCCAATGGCCTCCACACCTTCGGGCTCCAAAGCGGCATTCTCACCGTGAAAGGCTCCTTTGACTTCGGCGACAGCACCAAGGGGATGGACATCCGCGTCAAGGAGTCGACCATCGAATGGTCGTTTGCCGAACTCTGACGCCCATCTTCCTTCTCCTTGGCTTCGCCCTGGCGGTGATTGAGCCCCACGCCGATGCCCATGAAACCCCGGCTCCTGGGGACGCGGCCCCCGGCGTGGTCTTCGGGATGCCGCTTGGCCCCGGGATTGCAAACCGCGTGCGCATCCCCTTCGACACCCCTGCCGGTGCCACTTTCACCCTAAGCTCAATCGTCATCCACAATGAGGGGACAACCTCCTTCCTTGTCGAGGGTGAGACGGGGCCGCTTCTGGCCTGGAACACCTCCATGACGGGCCAAGCGGAGCACCGGCTCATCCACCTTGCATCCGCGGGCCGGCATTGGCTGGAACTCACGACCAACCTGGACTTCAAGGTCATGGCCTGGCTGGTTTTCCATCCTGCCTGCCCATGCACTCCCTTTTCGCCGGACTTGGACCTCCAGCCGCAGGTCCTCGCAGTCCCTGTGCATGCCGGGCAGCGCGTCGAAGTCTCCTCCGCATCCTACAAATTCGCTGCAAGGGGCGTGACCATTCCACAGGCCAGTGACTGGCAGCAAGCCCTGCCAGCGGTTCCGAACGGCAACGTGACCGCAGCCGGCTTGCGTGCGCGGGCGCAAGGGGACGGGTTCATCATTGTCTTCGTGGGCGGCATCGACCTGGAAAGCGTCGGCGACGGTGGCCTGCCCTCGAGCAACCTGGAGGTACGGCTCTCACTCCTGGGGAATCCGGCCCTGTCGGCGAAGGTCTTGCCGCTGCCTGCGGGCTTGGTGCCCATCATGCTTTTGGCTGCCGTTGCCCGCCGACGGCGCTAGGCATACATGGAAACGCCTGGAGGCGGACCGCAGCCGTGCGCATCACGCATCACCCTTGCCCTGCGTTTTTCCCTCGGGCTGGTGGGCCGGCGGGATGCCCACGACCGCCGCCCTTAACAGACGCCTCCCTGTCGGCGCGTCGTCAACATGGGGGAGGTGACGCGATGCAGCCGTTGGTGAAGGCGGACGACCTGCACCTGAGCTACGGCCCGACGCACGTGCTGCGCGGCGCCAGCTTCCTCATCCACCCCGGCGACAAGATTGCCCTCGTCGGCCCCAACGGCGCCGGCAAGACGACCCTCTTCAAGCTCCTGCTCGGCATGGTCAAGCCGGACCTCGGCGCCATCGAGTTCGACCGCGACATCCGCATCTCCTACCTGCCGCAGGTGCCCGACATCCCGCCGCAGACGCCCGTGCTGGACCTGCTGGCGGCGCCCACCGCCACGGCCCGCCGCATCAACAAGGAGTTGGCGGAGCTGGAGGCGTGGATGGCGGGCCCGACGGCGTGGGACGAGCCGGATGCCAACGAGAGGATGGCGCGCTACACCGACCTCCAGACGCAGCTTGCGCAGGACACCGCGAAGGGCCGCGCCGTCAACAGCCCGCTGCTGAACGACCTCGGCGTCCCCGAGGAGGTGCTGGAGGCGGACTTCGGCAGCCTGTCGGGCGGCGAGCGCAGCAAGGTGCTGCTGGTGAAGGCGCTCTCGGCGGCCAAGGAGACCGACCTGCTCCTGCTCGACGAGCCGACCAACCACATGGACATCCCGACGGTGGAGTTCATCGAGCAGTACCTCATGGACCTCAAGGGCTCGGTCGTGGTGTCGGCGCACGACAAGTACCTGCTCGACAACGTGGCCGACCGCGTCTTCGAGGTCGACAACCGCCGCGTCGCGAGCTACACCGGCAACTACTCCAGCTATCAGGCGCAGCGCCGCGCCCTCGCCGCCGCCATCGCCGCGAAGAAGGCGCGCCAGTTCCACGAGGTCAACCGCCAGCTCCGCATCATCGAGGAGCTGAAGGTGCGCAACAAGTTCGACGCCCAGGTGCGCTCGCGCAAGACGCGGATGAAGCACATCGAGCAGGTGACGGAGGTGGCGCCGACGCAGCGCAAGTCGTTCCGCCTGCTGTTCTCGAGCGAGGCGGTGCCGCGCGAGTGCCTGCGCCTGGAGAACGTCTCCAAGCGCTTCGGCGACCGGGCCCTGTTCGCCGGCGTCGAGATGGAGATTGACGGCGGCGACAAGGTCGGCCTCATCGGCCCCAACGGCTGCGGCAAGTCGACGTTCCTCAAGCTCCTCACCGGCAAGCTCGCGCCCGACTCCGGCAAGGTCGAGAAGAAGCCGGGCGTCACCATCGGCTACTTCGACCAGCACCACGAGGGGCTGGACCCGGAGCGCACGCTCATCGAGGAGGCGCGCAGCCTGCGCGACCCGCCGCCGCCCGACGAATGGACCCGCGGCCTGCTGGGGCGCTTCCAGTTCAGCGGCGACGAGGTCCACAAGCGGGTCAAGGAGCTGAGCGGCGGCGAGCGCGCCCGCCTGGCGCTGGCCAAGTTCATCGTCGGCAGGCACAACCTCCTCGTCGTCGACGAGCCCACCAACCACCTCGACATCGAGTCGCAGGACATCGTCGCCACCGCGCTGCGCGAGTACGAGGGCACCGTCGTCGTGGTGAGCCACAACCGCAGCTTCCTCGACGGCATCACCACCAAGACCGCCGTCATCGCCCACCGCCGCATCGGCCTCTTCGCCGGCAACTACTCCGCCGCCTCGGAGACGCGGCAGTTCCAGGAGTTCGTGCAGTCCGGCACCACGGGCCGCTACAAGGTGCTGCGCGCCTTCAAGGACTGGGAGCGCGACACGAAGTACCACCAAGGCGACACCATCAACATCACCGGCCTCGAGACGCAGGGCTTCCGGCGCCTGCTGCGCTGGGCAGAATCCGAGGGGAGGATCGAACTCGCGACCTAGCCACCGACCGCCAAACCACAATCCACGAACCCGCGGCCCTGCCTTCCCGGAGTTGCGTGGTGACAACCACCAGCGCGACGGCCAGCCACCCGCGCGCGCATCGGACCGCTGGCGGACCGCCAAGGCGGCTGGCCC